>JAADGX010000215.1 GCA_013152135.1 Chlorobiota bacterium | reverse complement strand
CGTTCCCGGTCCAACTCCGTCCTCCATCCTGCGAGCAGTAGAGACCGGCATCCGTTCCCACGTACACTCGTTCCCCTCGCAC
The DNA here is from genome assembly GCA_013152135.1 of Chlorobiota bacterium. Classification (GTDB taxonomy): domain Bacteria; phylum Bacteroidota; class Ignavibacteria; order SZUA-365; family JAADGX01; genus JAADGX01. The sequence continues at coordinate 4,034 of JAADGX010000215.1, read as the reverse complement.
GCCGAACCCGTGGGCAAATACTCCGCGCAAACCGACCAGCCAGCTTTCGCCGCCATCACTGGTGACGCTGACGGCACGGAATTCGTTCAAGTCCAGGGCGTTGACCGTGGCAGCCCAGATGTGTTTCGTGCCGTTGACGACATTCTTCGCTATGGCAACCACGAAATTTCCGGAGACGGAATAGCGCTGGTTGGTTGCATTGAACTTTCTCCAGGAAACACCGCCGTCGGTGGTAAGGTTGATTCCACCCGCCGTTCCAACCCAAATAACACTGTCACTTTCCGCCAGGATCGAAAACACCCTGTGGTTGAGGTTTCCCGTCAATCCCAGGTCCGGGCGGTTCACCGGCGACAAGTCGAAATCCAGCGTGTCCTCCGGCGCGATGGAATCGAGATGGTCCGGTGGCAGAACGACGGGGATCCAGGTAGTCCCCATGTCCGTCGATTTGCGCAATCCCCCGGCAAAACTCGCTATCCAAACCGCATCCGAGGTCACGGCCAGATCGTAGGTGATATTGTTGACGTCGACCGTCACGGCCAGCGCATCGATCGTGTTATCCCCGTATTGGATCTGGTACACCTTCATGTCCTCCGGCTCCATGGGCTGATCGATTCGCTGCCACGTCCCACCGTTATCCGTCGAGAAGGCCAGTCCTTTGCCGACGGGCAAGTAATCATCTCCGATCTTGACAGACCCGGCGAGCGACGCCCAGAAAACCGGACCATGAGCATCGAGCGCGGCAATACTTTCTTCGCCGAACGGAACAACGTTCGTGAAATTCTTCCACGTGACTCCCCGGTCGGTGGTCCAGCTCAGGCCCTTGCTGCCCGCAACCCACAGCGTATCTCCCCGGACGAGAAAATCAACGGCGGAATTGCTCGCGGGCCTGTCGGAAACTTCGTACCCCGCTTCGCCTGGAAAAAACGGTTGTCGCTGCGCAACCTGCCCCTCCAGGGGACGCAAGAATCCCGACATGAAAATTACCATGGATACAAACGCGACTTTGAGAAACTGCTGCATGGAATCCTTAAATAACTTCAACGAAATGGATTATGATGTTGCTGGGGAGATTGCCGAAATCGAAAGCCTGGAACTCGAACCGATAGCGTCCCCGGGCCGTCGAAGCAGGTAACTGTACACGCAAGGAATAGATCCCATCGTCGGCTACCGCATCACCATGCACGGCCAGGCCATCGTCGAACATCTGGAACGGGTTGGACGACGACGGACGTCCATCCGGAAGGAAGGTGTTGAATTGGACCCGCCGAATATCCTTGATGCCGCTGGAATCGGTTACGGTCACCTGGAAGTCGAGCAGGACGAAGCCGGTGTCGGGCACGATCACGGTGTCGGGAGCGGAAAGATTCGTAAGAACGGGGGCGTAACTCCCGTTCCGCACGCGAAACGTGGAACGCAACCGGTTCAACGACCTGCCTTTTGTGTCCCAACCGGTCACTTCGACTTCATATACACCGACGTCTCCTCGACGGATGTGGAGCTCCAGGTCGGCCTGGAGAGAATCCATGGCTTGTGAAAAAGTAAGGATCGTATCGATGTTTGGCCGGGGAGACCCTGACGATACAACCGTGCACCGCACGCGATCGAGACCCGCGTCAGACGTCGATACCCCAGTGATCGAAATCCGGAAAGGCAAAACCACCGGGTCGTCGGGGGATTTTATGCCACCTGTACCGATGGAATCAGTATCAAATTCGTAAGCGCTCAGACGCAGCCGCTCGAGATGGGGAAGATCCCCGGTAAAAACGCTGTCGATAACCGAGTCATCGTTGGCGCAACCGGCCAGAATCATCGAGACAAGTGTAATAAGGAGTATTTTATGCATATTGAAGTTCATCGGTAAAAAAGAAGCCAGGGTGGATAAAGAACAACACCCCGGCTTCAATTCGAACAATCAAGGAGGCAAAACAAACATACTACCGCGGGTTGATTCATGTCAATGGACTTTTCCATCCATCCCATAAAACTGCCCCTTTTTATTTGAAAAACAAGCTCTTTTTTTATTCTCATGGAAGTGTCATCCCACTGATATAGATGGGCGCCGGAGTAAACGATACCACGAAAATGAACAAACTCAACCAACCAAGATACACGCGGCCGGGACTAAGCGGCTCTACGTCCGGGACTGGTGGATGATCGAGCTTGATCATGAACAAGATCAACAGGCCGAACAACAGCCAGGTCGCGCTGAAAATCGAATCCCAGGCCGGGATGAGCGTGTACAACGCCTTTGCCAACTCGGGGAAATAGAGAAGCTCCAACACCATGGGAAGAAAAGCCAGACTTCCGAACGCGATCAAAAGCGTCGTTACGACCCGGGAAATGCGGCCATGTTTCGAACCGAACATTGCATACAGGATATGCCCGCCGTCCAATTGCCCCGCGGGAATGAGATTCATGGCAGTGACCAGCAGACCAAACCATCCGGTGATAAGAAACGGGTAGTGATACATTTCGGTCATGGGCGGGACCCACGCACTCTGGGAGGGGATGACGTGCGACAAGAAAGAATACATCAGGGAACTGCCGAACGTCACCACGGGCATTCCGGCCTCGCCGGGGATTGTACCCGTCGCCAGGTCAAAACCGGGATGAAGGTGCAAAATATATTCCGGACCGGGAAGATTGCTGAATCCGTAAATCAACACGGCCAGGGAAGCGACATAGCCTGCAAGAGGGCCTGCAATGCCGATATCGAAGAGCGCTTTCCGCGAAGTCGGGTATTCCTTCATCCGGATGACCGCGCCGAAGGTGCCGAAATTGATGAACCCCGGCAAAAAGACCGGGATGAAATACGGAAGCGTCGTTTTCACCCCGTAGTACCTTGCAGCAAAATAATGACCGAATTCATGGGTGGAGAGAATGAACAACAGCAGAAGGGAATACGGCAAACCGACCGAGAAATTCATGAGATCGGTTTCCATCCTCCAGAGCATACCCGAAAGCGTGGTCGTCGCCAAGGTCAGGAGAAAAAGGAGAAGATAGAGTATCTTGCGCTCACGCTTGGGAACGAGTAAATCCGCCGGGCGGTGCGTCCGGTCATCCATCAACGGTTGCATATCTTTTTCGTTCATAGAACTTGCACAACTTACAAAAAAACGGCAAATATTCTTGTGTAGAATTCGTGCCCTCTTGATTCGGGAATGCTACAACCCAAGTGAAGACTAAATCGAACGACAAATCTGACGGCGACTATTCCATCTGCCTCGTGTGTTCCAGCGGCGGGCACCTGTTCGAATTGTACAGTCTGAAACCCTGGTGGAACCGACACCGCCGATTCTGGGTCACGTTTCCCAAGCCCGACGCAACCAGCCTTCTGGAGGGGGAAACGGTAGCGTGGGGCAGATACCCGACAAACCGGAATATTCCCAATCTCGTTCGCAACACTATCCTCGCTATCCGGATCCTGCGGAAAGAACGTCCGGACCTCATCGTATCCACCGGCGCGGGCATTGCCGTGCCGTTTTTCTGGATCGGTAAAGTGTTCTTTCAATGCAAAACAGTGTACATAGAAATGTTCACCCGCATGGACAAACCGTCGCTCACCGCGAGGCTGATCTTTCCGGTCGGCGACCGCTTCCTCGTCCAGCGTGAATCGCTGCTGTCCCGCTTCCCCCGCTCGGAATACATAGGACCGATCGTATGATATTTGTATCCGTTGGAACGCACGAAGTCCCTTTCACCCGTCTCCTGGATGCCGTGACCCGGCTTGCAGTGAACAGCGAGGAGGAATTCATCGTACAGCACGGGTACGCGCCACCACCGGACATGGAAGGATTGCTGCAGCCGTTCTTCCCCTTTAAAGAAATGGTCTCCTACATCCGAAAATCCCGCGTTTACATTTGTCACGCCGGCTCGGGTTCCACGATGCTGGCGCTTCACGAAGGCAGGATTCCCGTAGTGGTTCCCCGCCGCCCCGACCTCGGCGAGCACGTGGACGATCACCAACTCCGGTTCGCCTACGATCTCGCGGACCGCGTCATCCCCGTGTTCGACGTCGATGTTCTGCCCGAGGT
>JAADGX010000259.1 GCA_013152135.1 Chlorobiota bacterium | reverse complement strand
CATAGGTTTCCACCCGGAACTCGACCGGGGAAAAAGCCGTGTTCCTGCTGATCTGGACGATGTACTTCACCGTGTCCGAGGGATTGAGAGTGAGGGCTCGATGCCACAGGAGATCGATGGAAACGGTCACGGTCCCATGGAGCGGACTGATGAGCCGGAAATCGAAGGGCGGCTCGTACTTGGTTTCGAAGGAGAGCGACACCTTCGGTTCGGATTTTGCCTTTGTGCCGTACACGTAGGTCCAATAGTCGGGATCCCGCTTGAGGAACAAGTTGAACACGGCGGTGATGTATTTTCGGGACAGGCGTTGCTGTTCTGCGCGGGTCATGTTGCCGTTCGGATCCGTCCAGTCCCATCCCGCGTAGTCCATGAACCGGGTATGGTTGGCTCCCTGGAAGAGGGGAAGGCTCTTGAACGCGTGGGCCGCGTTGTACATCGGTTGCTGGTTGGTGGAAGGCGGCGTGATGCCGTCCTTGGAAGCCGCCACGAGGCACACCGCACCCTGGATTTTGGGCATGGCGGCGATCGCCGATGGGGATGTTTCCGCCGCGGCCATCGGAGCCACGGCGAGAATACGGGAATCGTAGGACGCCGCCAGGAGGCTTGCCCCACCTCCCATCGAGTGACCGGTCAATCCAGGGTGTGCCGTGTCCACGGAAGCATAGAGAAAACTACCCGTCGTGCCGTGCTGATCGCGCAGGTACTGCAAGCAGTAGAGCAGGTCGTACGCCATTTCCTTGTTCTGGTAATCCGGAAACTGCGGCGCGATGACGATGTAACCCCACGAGGCGAAGTGCCGGTAAAACGAGGTGTAGTACGACTTCTGCATACCGAAGCCGTGTCCGAAGGCGACCATTGGATACGGTCTTCCGCTGTAATCGAGGGGTTTGTTCTGGCCCGCCGAAGTGGCAGGGTAGTAGATGACGCAGGCAAGGGTTCGGGATCCACGCGTGAGCGTGACGTTCCTGAAACCTGCGTTGAAGGGACCGGGGTTATCGGGCGAGGTGGCGTTGTAACGCGCGGGCGACTGCTGTTGGGCAACGCAATAACGAGCCGGTCCGGTCGCAAGGAGAAGCGTTCCTATGAAGCAGCATCGCAGGATAAGAAAAGAAAATCGCGTAATCATGATTGCGTTCCCCGCATCGATGGAAAGCTGTGCGCCCGGTTTTCAAGGTTTTAGCCTGGAAACGGTCCTAATCAGGAGCGGTCGGCTTCGCGCACCATTTTTTCGTAGAGGTCTATTTCCTGCCGGTTCCCGACGATGAACGGCACCCGCTCGTGCAGGTGAGTGGGCTTGATGTCGAGGATCCGCTCCCGGCCCGTCGTGGCCGCGCCGCCCGCCTGCTCCGCCAGCATGGCCAAAGGGGCGCATTCGTACAGGAGGCGGAGCTTGCCCTTGCCGGTCTTGGCGTCGGCGGGGTACATGAACACGCCGCCGTACAGGAGGTTGCGGTGGAAGTCGGCCACCAGCGAACCGATGTAGCGCGAGGTCGTTTTCTTGTACCGTTCATCGTCCCCGTAGCGAATGTAATCCGCGAATTCACGCGTCGGTTCATCCCACTTCTGGTAGTTGGAATCATTGGCGGAAAAACACTTGCACCGATCGGGAATCCGTATGTTCTCGTGGGAGAGGATGTATTCTCCGATCATTGGATCGAGTGTAAAACCGTGCACGCCGTTCCCCGTCGTATAAACGAACATGGTGCTGGAACCGTAAATGACGTAGCCCGCGGCAACCTGCTTGCTTCCCTCCTGCAGGAAATCCTCCAGCGTGCACCGGCCGCCGTTGGTGACGCGCCGCCGGATGGAGAAGATCGTGCCCACTGAAACGTTGGCGTCGATGTTCGACGAACCGTCCAGCGGATCGAACAGGATGATGTACTCGCTGTTTTCCGGCTGCCTGCGCTCGACCTGGATGATCTCCTCCTCTTCTTCCGAGGCCAGCCCGAACACGTGTCCCATCCACATAAACGTCGATTTCATGATCTCGTTGGCGATCACGTCGAGCTTCATCTGTTGTTCGCCTTGTACGTTCACCTTTCCGTACTGTCCAAGCACGCCGATCAAACCGGCCTGTTGCGCCTTGGAGAGAATGACCTTCGAAGCCAGGCCCACGCGGCGGAGCAGGTTGGAAAATACTCCCCGGCTCTGGGGGTGAAGGCTCTGTTCCTTGGCGATGTAGCTTTCCAGGGTTTCGAAATCTTTCCACGCGGAGTTGGGCATAGTGTCGCTCCTCGAAGTGTCGCTGCGTTGTTGGTGTTCTGATGACCGGTGTTGATGAAAAGATCCTTTCCTTGCTGCAAGTGGAAAGAATTTCTCGTATCCAAAAGTACGCAGAACGACAGTTGCTTTCAAGCCCGGAAGCGTTTGCCGTGAATCGCCCTGGGATCACAACGGTCACTGAAGAGTTTGGCGGTAGCGATATTAGCAATGCCACGATCCTGCGATGCAGATTTTTCCGCTCGATTACGCGCCCGGCACGATGATTAATGACGTCGGCTTTGTTATCTTTAGCCGGTTGAACGTGATCATCATGAACATGGAATTATCGCAACAGAAATACGGACCTGAATTTTGCGTCAAAGCTATCGAGAGGAATCTCATCGAAGGCTGCAAGACGTGGGCGGCTGTGCCCGGCATTAACCTGCGATACGACGATGGGATCATGTGGCTCCAATCCTTCGTGCGATTCGATTTGTTCAACATCGTGCTCCGGACGCGCCTGGCACCCGGAGAGGCGCCGGAACGCATCGCGCGTCTCATTGCGCGACAAAAAGAGAAAAACCTTCCCCTGACATGGTACGTCTTTTCCTCCTCTTCCCCCGATGAGTTGGGCAAGTATCTCGAAGACGCGGGATTCACGTTTTCGGGGAGCACCGCGGGCATGGCCCTGCATCTCGATGAACTTGGTGAAGGGTTTGCCCGCCCGGAGGATCTTGAGATCAGGGAAGTTGAAAATCGTGACGATTTGTGGAAATGGGTGAACATTGTCATTAGCGCGTTCGAATTTCCCAACGCGATCATTCCTACCTGGTTTGAAGTCCAGGAGGCGGTAGGAGTTGGAAAAGACAAGCGGTGGCGCCATTTCATCGGTTTCCGGCGGGGCAAAGCGGTGGCAGCGTCTTCCATGTTTTTCGGGGCGGGATCGATCAACGTTGCCAACGTCGCCACCATTCCCACCGAGCGCAACCAGGGAATCGGCACCGTCATGACGAAGCATATCCTGGAAAGAGCCCGACGGTTGGATTTCCCCCTGGCCACACTGTGCGCAACAAGTATGGCGGAGGGAGTTTATCGTAATCTCGGTTTCAGGGAATACTGCCGTATAAACCTGTTCACCTATTCCCCGGATTAACGGCGCTGCTGTTCCCCTTTCCAATCCGGCAGGCGGCCGGGAGTCCAGGGCGCTTCCACTTCCTCCAACCGGTTTTCAAGCTTCTTCAAATCAACCTCAACAAGACTTCGAAGCTCTTTCAATAGGGGCGTGAATTGCCGCACCACGATACGGTATTGCTCCCGGTACAGGGGAGATGGCGAGGACGTGGAAGTCCACTGGCCGTACACGAGCCCCTGGAGCCTGTTGACGATGGACGGGGGCTGGTTCTCGTTGTATTTCCTGTACGTGGCATCGCCGTTCAGCCGGCGGAGGATCCCGGCGGTGCGGTCCACCAGCGCGCGGTATTCGGCCAGCATGTCGTCGTTGGTTCCGGGCGTAAGCTCCAGCGCCTTGCCGATAATCTCAAGCCGGGATTTCAGCTCCTGGACGGCGCGCTGCGTTCCCATCACCGCCCGCTGCAGCGAAGCGATTTTCCGCTGGAAAGATACCAGCTCACCGCGATCCCGCGCGGGAAGCGTGGTGTTCGAGAGAACCACGGCGTTGAACGGCTGTGGCGGCGTAAGCCGGGTAACCACGCCGTCCACGACCTTGGACATGGTCACGGAATACGTCCCGGGCATGGCCAGCATGGCCGAAGCCTTGTTCAGTTTCACGTCCTTGTTCACCGGCGTCAGCTTTGGATACCGGAGGTCCCAGGTGACGCGGTGGATGCCCTTGGAGGCGGGAGCCCGGAGCTTCCGCACTACATTGTCTTCGGCGTCGATGACGGTGAACAGCAGGTAGGGCGCTTCTTCCTCGTTTTC
>JAADGX010000328.1:4215-4853 GCA_013152135.1 Chlorobiota bacterium | reverse complement strand
AGGATGATTGTATATCGATTCATTGTATATGCCTTCTTGAAGTAATCGATTCTGTAGTGCCGTTAATTGAACCGGAACAACAATATAACAATCGCAATTGTAATACGGTGCCGGATCGATTGAATGCCAGGTTTGTGAAGTGATTAATTTTCCCGGTCATGTCGTACCTTTGAGATGGAAACGGCGCATTTGGCCGAAGACGTTGAATGAAACACGAGGACGTTCCATGAGCAAAGAGATTGCCGCCGGGAGAATCGCTCCCCTGCCCACAACGATCTTTTCCACCATGAGCCGGCTTGCCGCCGAACACCACGCGGTCAATCTCGGACAGGGTTTCCCGGATTTCGACGGTCCGGACTGGATCATGGAAGAAGCCTTCCGGGCAATGAAGGCGGGGAAGAACCAGTACGCGCCCATGAACGGCGTCCGGACTTTTCGCCGGGCGATTGCCGGGTACCAGAAAAAGTATTACGACCTGGATTGGGACCCGGAGACCGAGATCACGGTGACCGCGGGCGCTACCGAGGCACTCTTTTCTGCCATGCTGGCGTTGATTGACGAAGGCGACGAGGTGGTCATGTTCGAGCCGTTCTACGATTCACACCAGGCCAATACCATCCTGGCGGGAGGAATACCCA
>JAADGX010000328.1:0-4140 GCA_013152135.1 Chlorobiota bacterium | reverse complement strand
ACAATCCGCATAATCCCACGGGCAAGGTGTATTCGCGGGAAGAGCTCGAATTCATTGCCGGTCTCGCCCGCCGGTTTGATTTCCTGGTGCTGAGCGACGAAGTGTACGAGTTCCTCACCTACGACGATGCCGTGCACGTTCCCATGGCCACCCTGCCGGGTATGCGCGAGCGAACAATCACCGTGTCGTCCATGGGAAAGACGTTCGGCATGACGGGGTGGAAACTGGGGTTTGCCGCCGCCGCGCCCTCCCTGACCGGTGCCATACAGAAAGTCCACCAGTTCGTCACTTTCGCGGTCAACACGCCGGGGCAGCATGCCATGGCGCATGCCCTCGGGCGCCTGGAGTCGTACCTGCCGGAGTTCAGGGCGTCGTACCTGCGCAGGCGCGATTTTCTCCTGGAGGGACTGAAGGAAACGATATTTCGTCCTCACACGCCGATGGGATCGTATTTCGTCATGGTGGATATTCCGGCCGATCTCGGAGAGGATGACGTTGCCTGCGCCATGCGGCTCGTTCGTGATCACGGTGTGGCCGTCATACCGCCATCGGCGTTCTACGGCGCCTCCGATGAGGGAAGGACAATGCTGCGGCTGTGTTTTGCCAAGAAAGAGGAAACGCTGAAGGAAGGGATGGAAAAACTCCGGAGCATCTCAACTTAGATGTCGTTCTCGTTATTCTTCCATTTGCAGACAGTTCGGAGTTGAACTGTTTCCTTTTGTACTTCTCCTTGATAGCACATAATTGCCTCAATCCGTCTGAATCGCTATATTCCTTGCAGCAAAGAAGGCAAGCACCTGGAAAGAGTTCCGCCGTATGATCACCCACGCAAATGCGTCCCACGTTCAGTCTCAAGTGATTCCGATTGCTGCCGTAGTCCGGCGCGCACATCGTCGGGAACTTGCGCGGGAACGCGGATAAAACCTTTCCCCTCTCGTATCGAAGCACCTTTATTCTGACCAACACACGACGCACCTGCGTGCCGGGGCCTAGCCCAGGACGATGCACCAGAATGCCGTTCCACGGAGCTCATGACGAATTCCGCCGCCAGTTTACTTCCATAGATCCAGTCGGCTTTCTGTTTCTCGCATGGCGGAATGAAAACCGATTGGTGAACCTGCAAGGGGATTCCCGGCATCGCTGACACTTCCTGATAGATCGCGTTTCTGACAAGGTCTGTAAAAAGAAAACCCGTAAAACGAATTTCAGAAATGAAACAATAGAGAGTACACTATGTCCCACCCGGTTCTAAAGGATGCGCCCGGAGCATCCATCTGCATGCTGGGGAACCACGCCATCGTTCGGGGAGCCCTGGAAGCGGGGTTGCAGTTCTTTTCCTGTTATCCCGGCACCCCTTCCTCCGAAGTCGGCGACCTCCTGGCTCGGGTCAGCAAGCCCGCGGGCGTGTTATTCGAATATTCCATAAATGAGAAAGTCGCGGTCGAGGTGGCCTTCGCCGCCAGCCTGACGGGCGCACGGTCGATGTGCGGCATGAAACACCTGGGGCTCAATTACGCCGGCGACCCTATCTCGACCATGCCCTACGTGGGAGTGGAAGGGGGGATGGTCATCGTTTCGGCGGGCGATCCTTCGGCGATCACAAGTCCCAATGAGCAGGATCAGCGGCACTTCAGCCGGTTCCTGTACTACCCCGTGTTCGATCCGGCCACGCCCGACGATGCGTACCGCATGACCCGCTACGCGTTTGATTTTTCAGAGAAGACCCGCCTGCCGGTCATCATGCGACCCACGACCCGGGTGTGTCACACGAGCGGGATGGTTGAATACGGGCCGCTTCCGCAATCGCGTAACGAGATCCGGTTTACCAAGAATCCGCCGCGATACGTTCCCATTCCCGTCAACGCGCGGCGCATGCGCAAGGAGTTGATCGACCGGTTCGCCCTGGCGGAGGAACTCCTGGGCCAGTCCGGGTTTTTCCCCCGGCGAGGCAGTGGAACGATGGGCGTCATTGCCAGCGGCGTGGGTTACGCGTACGCCTCGGAGATCCTGGACGAACTCGGTTTGTACGACCGCGTATCCCTCCTCAAGATCGGCGCCTATCCCATCCCTGAAACCATTCTGTCGGAGTTTCTCTCTTCGGTTGAATCGGTTCTGGTGGTGGAGGAACTGACGCCGTACGTGGAGGAAATCGTCAGCCTGAATGCCTTCCGGCTCGGCCGCTCGATTCCCGTGTACGGCAAGAACAGCGGGCATTTCCCGGTGGAATTCGAGTACAATCCCGACATGGTTGAAGACGCGATCCGCAAGTTCCTTCAACTTGAGCCGCGGACGATCGTGGAGGTCGCCTTGCCCGAGTTGCCGCCCCGGCCGCCGGTGTTGTGCTCCGGATGCCCGCATCGAACCAGCTTCTACCTGGCGCGAAAAGTCTTTGGCAAGAACACCGTGTACGTGAACGACATCGGCTGCTACACACTCGGATACGGAGAGCCGCTGCATTCCTGCGACGTGCTCCTGTGCATGGGCTCCAGCATCAGCCAGGCCAGCGGCATTGCCCGCACCACGGGAAAGCGCACCGTGGCTTACATCGGCGACTCGACGTTTTTCCACAGCGGTTTGCCTCCCCTGGCCAACGCGGTCCAGGCCAACGACGACATCACGGTAGTGATCCTGAACAATTACATCACCGCCATGACCGGGTTCCAGCCCAGTTTCTCCGCCTGGGAGAGCCAGTACCCCGACTCTTCGAACAACGGTCAGAAGGATCGTGGGATCGTTCTCCTGGACGCGGTTAAAGGTCTCGGTGTCAAGGAAGTGTACTCCGTCGATCCGTTCGACGAGGCACAGACGCTCGATGCATTCAAGAAAGCAAAGTCCAGCAAGGGTGTGAACGTAGTCATCTGCAACTCTCCTTGCGCCGTGCACCGGGTACGGGTGGAACCGGATGGGAAGAGGGCGCCTTACATCATCGACCAGGAAAAGTGCAACGCCTGTTCCCTTTGCGTGCGTGTCCTCGGCTGTCCGGGGATAGTGGTGGAGGACGGCGTGTACTTTATCGATGCTTCCATGTGCGACGGATGCGACTTGTGCGCCTACGTCTGCAATCGCGATGCTATTCACCAGGTTGAGGTACCGGAACATGCATGACAATCCGAAAAACGGGGATTTCCGCCTGCGCATCCTTCTGGCCGGGACCGGCGGGCAGGGAGTGATCACCGCCGCCAGGCTTCTCAGCGAATACTTCGTGCGAAAAGGCGACCAGGTTTTAAGCGCCCAGTTGCATGGCATGGCGCAGCGGGGTGGCGCCGTCCAGTCCACCGTGTGCGTAAACAGCGGCATCAGTCCCGCCCTCCCGCGTGGAGGAGCGGATGTCGTGCTCGGGTGCGAACCGGTCGAAGCCGCGCGCACACTGCCGTACGTTTCAGCGGACACCGTCGTGTTCATCAACACCGCCCCCATCGTACCTTTCGTGCTCTCCCAGAACTATGTGCTGGAGAGCGGGTCTTCCGAGTACCCCGACTTGGGGATGCTGGAGGAAAGCCTGCGCGCGGCGACCTCGCGCGTCTATCCCCTCGATGCCACGAAGATGGCGCAGGAGGCGGGTTCGCTTAAAACCATAAACGTCGTCATGCTGGGGTGCCTCTTCGGAGCCGGTGTCGTGCCGTATCCGTCCCAGGATTTCATCGATACCATAATGGTACTGGCGCCCCCGAACCTGGCGGAAACGAATACCGCCGCCTTCAGGATGGGCGTTGAATTCGCGGAGTCATTAAACGTGGTGGAACAGGCTTCATGAGCATTAAAATCGGAATAGATGTCGGCGGCACGTTCACCGATTTCCTGGTCGCCGCCGAGGGGCGGGAACCCCGCATTTTCAAGGTGTTGTCCACGCCGGAAGACCCGTCCATCGGGTTGATCAACGGCCTGGAGGAAATCGCCGCCAGCATGGACATGCCGCTGGGCGAGCTTGCGAAAACCATCAGTACAATCGTCCACGGGACGACCGTCACCACCAACGCGACGCTGACCAATAACGGCGCACGCACGGGTTTGCTGACCACGCACGGGTTGCGTGACGCCCTGGAGATGCGGCGGGGCATACGGGAGGAGCAGTACAACAACCGCTACCGGAATGTGCCTCCCCTGGTGCCACGGTACCTGCGCGCCGGCGTCCGGGAGCGC
>JAADGX010000046.1 GCA_013152135.1 Chlorobiota bacterium | reverse complement strand
GTGGACACACTGCGCGAGATCGTAAAGGATAACGTGGTTCTTGTCGGCGACGCGGCGCGCCAGGTCAACCCGATTTCGGGTGGCGGGATCGCGGGCGCGATGCAGGCGGGGAAGATTGCGGGCGAGATCATCGCCGGGGCGCTGGCTTCCGGCGACATGGCGGAACTGGAGGACTATCCTCGGCGGTGGAATAAGCTGCGCGGGGCTCGGAACCGAACCTACTACAAGATGAAGAAAGCCGTTTTCAACCTTTCCGACGAAACGTTGAACAGCATCGCCGCGTCCGTGTTGAAGCTTCCGCGTGAAAAGCGAACCATCTGGGGCGTGTTCAGGACGGCGCTTGTAAAGCGCCCCTCGTTGATCCTGGAGATGGCCAGGACGTTCGGGTTGAAAGAACGCGAATAATTTTCTACCTTTCTCTTACGATAACATCACCCGTAAAAGAGACGAATGGGGCGAAAACTATGGCGCGTCTATCTATCCTGTTTCTTCTTGGTCTCACGAGTTCATCCCTGATTATTCTTTCATCTTGTGGCGCGGACAATCCCATAGAGCCTCAGGAACAGTGGCCCGCGGGAGCGGGAGCCGTATTGTTCGTGAAACCCGACGATGCGGTTACAAAGGTTCCGTATGGGAAGATGGACACACTTCGATGGCGCGTCTGTCCGGATTCCGTGGTAAATCTCATCTTGATTCAAGTGCAAGAAAAGGACAAGGATTGGGAGCCCCTTTTTCATGTGCCCGCTGCGCCCAATTTTACAACGTACAAAGTGTTATTTGAAATCGGTACCGAAATTCGATTTCGCATAAAGAACGCGATTGCCAACGATTGGGACAGTACACAGTACATAACCGTTATCGACGGCATGCGGTTGGTGTTTCCCGGCAAGGACGCAGTCTTGTATTCGGGGCTGACGGTGAAGATCCGGTACCGTAATCCAGGTGACCGTCCTTTTACTTTGTATTACACGCGGGATGATCGGAAGGAGCAATGGACAAGGTTAATGTCGTCCTCCGATCCAATGTTCTGGAGCATTGCCGATTCGTTGGTGAGCGGCAAGCGTTACTACATGAAAATGGTGGATGACCTGGACGGGCGGTCTCGTGTCAGTGATGGGTTCATGATAGAGCAAGGGCCGGATCCCGGATTCCATATCATCGCACCGGACAGCACGGATAAATACTTCAGCGGACAGGAGCTCGAGGTCGCTTATGTTTCCGACCGCGGCGTGGTGGCCTTTGATTTGTCCACGGATGGCGGAAAAGTCTGGAAAGAAATCATCCCTGGTGGGACGGATCCGAAATGGACAGTAACGGCCGGTAAATTGATTCCGGATTGCTACCTGCGAATGCGGACTACGGATACGAGTTTTTCGGTCACGAGCCAACCGTTTACGCTGGACCCGCATAAACTGCTGTTCCGGATTATCAAACCGAAAGAAGGCGATATCGTTCTGCCGGGAGATTACATAACGATCGAGCACGAAAACTCGGTTGGTGACACGGTGTTCTTTTACCTGTCGAGTGATAACGGGCGGTCATGGGATTTGCTCGGCACGCAACCCCTGAAGATTCCCTCCAATTACCGCCAGCAGCCCCTGCGTTGGTTTGTGGACCAGGATCCGGCATACGAGTACCGGCTGAAGATGGCCACGCGCGACGAACGCTACGTTTTCGTCACGGGGCCGATTCACATCGATGATGACCTGGCGGATTTCTTTCCCATTTCCCAGGGCAAGGATTTCACGTACTCCCACTGGAGCGGTCAATCAGGCCCTCAACAGAATACCATGACTAAAACGATCCGAACCATAAGCCTTGTAAACGTGACAAGCACTGCGGATGCCAGGGAGTACGAATGCCGGATCACGGACCGGAGCAGGAACGGAGACACCATACGTGTATTCACCGCGAAGATGGTGGAGGAGCTTCATGGATTACACAGAATCCATGCTCCGTTCAGCCCGTTTTCAGCGACGTTTTCACGCTACTACAGCGCGAAGTTGCGCACCGCCCATAAGGGTGAAGACTATTTCTACGAATCGTACTGGATGGACCTGGAAAGCGGAGTAGGGTTGATCAAGCTGGGGCATCAACGACGGGTGGGGATGTACCAGTACGATCAGGACAAGTGGGAATTGTGGAGATAGAAAGTCAATGTTATCATCACGGGTGAGGTGATGTTATCATGCAGTACCTGAAGGTTATAAATGTTCTACTGATATTTGCTTTAACGTTTTTTCTGCTCAACTCCTGCCGCGAGGACAATCCGGTGGAGCCTCAGGAACATTGGCCCGCGGGAGCGGGAGCCGTGTTGTTCGTGAAACCCGACGATGCGGTTACAAAGGTTCCTTATGGCAAAACGGACACTCTTCAGTGGCGCGTCTGTCCCGATTCCGTGGTCAGACACGTGGTTATTCAAATACAGGAGAAAGGGAAGAACTGGAAGAATCTTCTTCACGTTTCCGCGGTGCCCAATTTTCGAACGTATCCGGTGTTATATGAAATCGGTACTGAAATTCGATTTCGAATAAAAAGCGAGTTTACCAACGAATGGGACAGTACACAGTACCTGACAGTCTATGAGGGTATGGAATTGGTGTTTCCAGGCTCGAATGCAACATTGTATTCGGGGCTGACGGTGAAGATCCGGTACCGTAATCCAAGCGATCGTCCTTTTACGATTTATTACACGCGGGATGATCGGAAGGAACAATGGACAAGGTTAATGTCGTCCTCCGATCCGATGTTCTGGAGTATTGACGACACGTTGGTAAGTGAGCAACGTTACTACCTGAAAATGGTGGATGACCTGGACGGGCGGTCTCGTGTCGGCAGTGGGTTTATGATAAAGCAAGGGCCGGATCCCGGATTCCACATCATCGCGCCGGAGAGTGGGGCCAAATATTTAAGTGGCGAAGAACTTGAAGTCACGTACATCTCCGACCGTGGCGTGGTGGCATTTGACTTATCCACGAATGGTGGAAAGACCTGGAAAGAAATCATTTCTGACGGTGCGGAACCCAAATGGAATGTGGCGGTTGGCAAATTGGTAACGAATTCTCTTCTGCGAATGCGGACTGTTGATACGAGCTTTTCGGTGACGAGCCAACCGTTTACGCTGGACCCGCATAAACTGCAGTTCCGGATATTACGACCGAGGAGGGGCGATGTTATTTTACCGGGAGATTATTTCACTGTCGAGTTCGAGAACTCTCAGGGTGAAGAAGTCACTTTTTCTCTTTCCCTCGATGACGGAAAGACCTGGGAGCCGATTCGTTTTGATCGGATTACCCGTCTTCCGAATGGGTGCGACGTTATGGACACGACGTACAAATGGTTCGTGGTTCAGGATCCCACGCCGGCCTGCCGGCTGAAAATGGCCAGCAAGGACGGATTCCGTGTTGCAACAACCGGTCGTTTTTCAATCGATGACCAACTGGCGGATTTCATACCATTTCGACCGGGGAAGGTGTTCGTTTATACTCATTCGTGGGGTGAAACAGGGAATCAGCGGATCAATGTACACAGGGTTGTCCGCACGATCGAAGTGCAACGGGAATGGAGCAACCCTGATTTCAGGTACTATCAGTGCAAGGTAACGGACGTGGACGATTCCGGGAATGTCATACTTGTTTACACAGATACGGTTGCCGAAGAGCTCAGCGGTTTGCACCGGTTATACAGCCCTCCCGCTCCTCTCCAAACGGGATTGCCGCGCTATTACAGTTCGCGGATTGACGAGGTTACCCGTGGGATAAATTGTTACCTCGCCATCCACTACTTTACGCTTCGGAAAGAAACCGGTCTTACAATTGTTACGAACAGTTCGCGAAGCGGAATGTATCAATGGTCTTTCAATACGTGGGCTTTGCGGAAATAGGAACCTCGAAGTCCTCATCACAGACGAGGTGGAAGCAACATGCAGTACCTGAAGGTTATAAACGTTCTGCTGATATTTGTGTTAACGTCTTTTCTGCTCACCTCCTGCCACGAGGACAATCCGGTAGAGCCTGAACCCACGCAAACAGTGCAACGAAAAGGTGTGGTGTTCACGAGCCCGGATGCGAACACATCCTATTGGTGGTATGAAACGGTTGACACGATTCGCTGGCGGGTGCATCCCGATTCGGCCATTGAGAGAGTTCGCGTGGAGCTGGAGCGCTA
>JAADGX010000263.1 GCA_013152135.1 Chlorobiota bacterium | reverse complement strand
CTTGCCGAGGAAGGAGGTACGGTTCAGACGGCGTCGGATTACCGCTGGATTATAGATCCCCTGGACGGCACGACGAACTATGCCCACGGGTTGCCGCTGTTTTCTGTTTCCATTGGGTTGGAATACCGCGGTGAACTGGTCGCCGGCGTTGTGTACAACCCGGTGTCGAGCGAAATGTTCACGGCGGAAGCAGGCGGAGGGGCATACCTGAACGGCAACCGCATCTCCGTTTCGGCCACCTCCAAGTTGTCGCGGAGCCTTCTCGTTACGGGGTTTCCGTACAACGTGAAAAGCAATCCCGACCACATGGTTGAGCGGTTCCAGGCGTTCTTGATGAGCGCCCAGGGCATACGGCGACTGGGGAGCGCGGCCCTGGACTGCGCTTTTGTCGCCTGCGGGCGATTCGACGGTTTTTGGGAAGTGTGGTTGAATCCGTGGGACCTCGCGGCGGGAGCCGTACTGGTTCGGGAAGCGGGTGGCAGAACATCGGATTTCGAGGGGAATCCGCATCGCCTGGATGTCCCGCAGTGGGTAGCCAGCAACGGGTTGATTCACGACCAGATGCTTGAGGTTCTCAAGCGCGCGGCGCAATGAAACGCTGATTGTCCCAGTGATCAGAACAACGATTTGTAAAAGGAGTTCTTTATGAGCATTCTCGTAGTCGGTTCAGTCGCCCTTGATAACATCGAGACACCATTCGGCAAGAAAGAAAACGCCGTGGGTGGCTCAGCGGTGTACATCTCTCTGGCCGCCAATTACTTCACCAAGCCGGTGCGGGTGGTCGGCGTGGTCGGCGATGATTTTCCCGCGGAGTACATCGATAGATGAGAAAATGATCGATCTCGAAGGGTTGCAGGTTATCGAGGGCGGGAAGACGTTTCGCTGGGGCGGGCGGTATCACTACGACTTGAACATGCGTGATACGCTGTTCACGGAGCTGGGAGTGTTCGAGAACTTCGATCCCGTCATACCGGATTCGTACAAGCGATCGATGTACGTCTGCCTCGGGAACATCGATCCTGTCCTTCAGAAAAAAGTGCTCCAGCAAATCGACAAACCGCGACTGGTGATCTGCGATACGATGAATTACTGGATCGAAGGGAAGCCGGACGATGTATTGGAAATCCTGAAGCTGGTGGACGGGTTGCTCATCAACGATTCGGAAGCGCGAATGCTTGCCAGCAACCCGAACCTCATCATCGCCGCCAATACAATCCTGGAAATGGGGCCGCGGTTTGTCATCATAAAGAAAGGCGAGCACGGCGCCTTGCTGGCGACCAAGGAAACGATCTTCTTCGCTCCCGCCTATCCCCTGGAGAATATCCAGGATCCCACCGGGGCAGGGGACACGTTCGCGGGCGGTTTCATCGGGTGGCTGGCTCGCACCGACGACGTGTCGGACGAGAACCTTAAACGGGCGGTCATCTACGCCAGTACTCTCGCTTCGTTCTGCGTGGAGGAATTCGGTATCGACGGCATTCGCGATCTCTCGTACCTCAGCATACAGGACCGGTTCCGAGAATTCAAGAACCTGTCGCATGTGTCTTCCTGATCCCCGGCCATGATAACGGCATTTGACTGGAATGATGTTCTTCGCTGGAGCAAGGGCGCGGTTCGTTTCCTGGACCAGGCGCGTCTCCCGTTCGAGGTTATCGTCCACGAAACGACGGACTACAGGAGAATCGTGGACGCGATCAAGCGGCTCGAAATCCGCGGGGCACCGCTGATCGGCATCGCGGCCGGGTACGGGATGGCGCTGGCGGCAAAGAAGTTCAGCGGGCCGAATTTCGGGAAAGATGATCTGGAGAAGGCGTTCCGGGCATTCGCCTCATCCCGTCCCACAGCAGTAAACCTCTTCTGGGTACTGGAGCGTGTGCGAAAACTTCTCGATCAATCTCCCACAGGCGAAATTCCCGCCCGCATGTTGGACCTGGCACTGCGCGTGCACGAAGATGACCGGAAACGCTGCAAAGCTATCGGCCGCCACGGTTTGCCCCTGGTCGGGGAAGGGGGTATCATTCTCACCCATTGCAACACGGGAGCCCTTGCCGCCGCGGGTGGGACGGCGCTCAGCGTGGTGTTCCTGGCACACGAGCAAGACATACCCGTCGAAGTGTTCGTTGATGAAACCCGGCCATTGTTGCAAGGCGCTCGCCTGACGGTGTGGGAACTCCGGCAGCGAGGCATCCCGCACCGTTTGATCGTGGACGGAGCGGCTCCGCACGTCATGCGCACGTTTCCCGTCACGGCGGTCATCACCGGCGCCGATCGCATTGCAAGGAACGGGGATGCGGCCAATAAAATCGGGACGTACATGCTGGCCACGGCAGCTCGACGGCACGGGATCCCGTTTTACATTGCCGCTCCGCTTTCTACAGTCGACGCCCGGATCGAGAAGGGAGATCAGATTCCAATCGAGGAACGAGGTTCCGAAGAAATCACCTCCGTGCTGGACCGGCCCGTGACGCTACCCGATACACCGGTGTTCGCACCCGCGTTCGATGTAACGCCGAACGAGTTGATCACCGCCATTATCACCGATGCCGGTGTTCTCTATCCACCGTTCTCTTCGTCCATCCCGGAGGCGCTCGAACGGGGCGGCGACATGACGGCGGAGCAAGAATGAAAAAATTCCCGCGGGGAAGAACGTGGTAGTCAAGACCGAAGCGGTTGTACTCAAGACCGTGAAGTACGGTGACACGAGCAAAATCATCACCGCGTTCACGAGGGAGTACGGAAAACTCTCGCTCATTGCCAAGGGAGCCCGTACCAGCCGGAGCAAGTTCGTATCGATTCTCAATCCCATGTCCTGCATTCAGGCCGTGTTTTACCTGAAGGAATCGCGAGACATTCACCTGCTGTCGGATGCGTCGCTCTCACGGGTTCATAAGAGCATCGTCGAAGATCCCAAGAAGACCATGACGGGCTTCGCCATGCTGGACGCTCTCAATACCGCCGTGCACACGCGTGAGCCACACCCGGTATTGTTCGATCACCTCGTGGAAGCGCTCGACGTTCTCGATCTCGCTGAGCAATCACCCGTGAATTCTCTCGTTGCGTTTCTGATCGCGCTTCTCCGGGAAATCGGTTACGGCCTCAAGCTCGACGCTTGCGTGAAATGCGGCGGGGAATTGGACCGGGAGCCACTCGCGTTTGAATCCCAGTTCGGCGGGTTCGTCTGCGGTCGGTGCTCATCATCTGAAACAGGACCGGTGGTGGCGATGAACCAGCTCAAGGCGCTCCGGTGGCTGGAAAGACCGTCGCCGGGAGCATGGTCGAGCCTTTCTCTGGAACCGATGGAATCGTTGAAGATCGTTCATCTGTTAGCCGGTCACTTGTGCCGTCACGTGCCGGGCGCCCGGCGTCTGAAATCACTGTCGTTGCTTGAATCCACTGTTGTGGGGTAATTTTCCCCTCCCTTGAGCATGGAATTCTTGATAGATTCCATACGTTAGAAGAACGAAGAACGCGAGATAACTTTGAGAATATATCGGAGGCCAGGTCCATGTCCAAACGAATGATTATCACAAGCATCTTCATCCTGGTGTTTGGGACTATCGGAAGCGCCGTCTTCCTTGCCGCCTACACGGGCGTCAACATTTCCTTCGCCAAGTCCGGCGTTTCATTTACCACTGATCCGCCTGTTACCCCACCGCCGGATATTCTCGCTTTGAACAAAACCTTCACCGAGGTATCGCAGGCCGTAACACCGACGGTCGTATATATTCGCGTTCGTTCGCGGGCGGAAAACCCCGGCTTTTTCCACTTCTTCAACAAACCGAATGAAAACTCCGAAGAGGGTATTCTCCAGGAAGGATCCGGTTCAGGAATAATCCTGACGAGTGACGGTTACATCCTGACCAACAACCACGTTATCAAGAACGCCACCAAGAACGGCATCACGGCTGTTCTTTATGACACGCGTGAATACGATGCCACGGTGGTCGGGACGGATCCCCTGACTGATGTGGCGGTGATTAAAATCGATGCCGACGATTTGCAGCCGGCCTCCATCGGAAACTCCGACGAAGTACAGGTGGGCGAGTGGGTGCTGGCGGTGGGAAATCCCCTGGGACTCAATTCAACAGTAACGGCAGGTATCGTTTCCGCTTTGAGCCGCAACATCGGAATTATGCGGGATGCATCGGGATATGCCATTGAGAATTTCATCCAGACAGACGCCGCCGTGAATCCCGGCAACAGCGGCGGTTCGCTGGTGAACCTCCGCGGCCAGGTCATCGGCATGAACACCGCCATTGCCACGCCGACCGGGAGATACGTGGGTTACTCGTTCGCAGTGCCCATCAACCTCGCCAAGACCGTGGCCGATGTCCTTATCAAGGAAGGAAAGTTTGTACGCGGGTACATCGGTGTGCGCATTACAAGCGTGGACGCGAAGACCGCGAATGCCCTCGGCCTGGATAAGGCGACCGGCGTGCTGATCCAGAACCTGGTCGAGGATGGCGCCGGTATTGAAGCCGGTTTGAAAGAAGGTGATGTCATTCTGGAAGTCGACGGCAAGGAAGTGCGGTACAGCAACCAGCTCCAGAGCCTGATCGGTCGCCATCGGCCGGGGGACGAAGTCGAGCTGACGATCTTCCGCTCCGGCCGGACGTTCAAGAAGACTATCACGCTCAAAGCACGCAAAGAAGATATGAGCGAAGCGTCACATCCGCGAACCGTTGAACCGAAGAAGATGAAGAGCGAGGAACCGTCCACTGCGAATTTCGAAGAATTCGGATTTACCGTGGCCGAAGTGAGCGGGAGCGAGCTGGAAAAAGTTGGCCTGGATTACGGTGTGCGGATCACGAAAGTAAAGCGGTATAGCCAGGCGCGGGATAACATGCTCAGGCCCGGGTTGATCATCTTTGAAACCATGCGGGAAGGTCAAACCCGGAAGATCGAAACACCGGAAGACCTTCGCGAGGCGCTCGATGATCTGAAGCCGGGTGATTCAATCCTGTTGCGCGCCCGGGACGACCGGGGTAACACGTTGTTCG
>JAADGX010000101.1 GCA_013152135.1 Chlorobiota bacterium | reverse complement strand
CATGAAGTTGATCACCGCCATGTGACGGTCGGTCAGTTCTTCGATGCCTTCTTCCTTGGCCAGTGCACGGGCAATGTCTTCATTCCACTGGGTGTGGTCGGTCATGAAGCCTTCGTCGTCGAAGTCGATCATTGCTCCAGCTATTTCACGTTGTGGCATGTTGTTGCTTCTCCTTCTGGTGTTTGAACTTATGCAGCTTTTGTCTGTGCTTCGGTGACGTTCTTGAGAAACGAAATGATAAACCCGATACCGCGCCGCATTTCGGGCGTATGCAGCTCCCTGAGCGCCTTGAGCATGGTGTACTCGGGCACGTCTCTCGGGTTCAGGTTCTGGTAGATGTTCAACCCGTTGTTGAGCGCTTCGAGCATCTCCGGCTGGGTGAGGTTTTTCACCGTCTCCAGGATGGTGACGATGTTGTCCGCGAGCAGGCGGACGTCGTCCACGCTGAAATGGGTGACCACGTTGTCGAAGATTTTGAGTGATTCCTCGAGAAACCTGAAGTAGCCCTTGCGGTCGAATTCGTCGAGCTTTTCCAGGGCGTCGTTAAACAGCTCTTTTCCGACCGGCCTGGCGTCCTCGATGAAGTCCAGCGTGCTCTCCAGTTTCGAGATCGCCCCGGTGATGTTGTTGGTATTGCGCAGGATTTTCTTGAGCAGGTGCAGGAAGTCGCCGGTACGGACGAAGGGCGCGATGTCCTCCAGCTCCTCCACCGCGGTGTTGAACATGTCCCTGGCGATGATGGTGAGGTCATCTTTCAGTTCCTGCATTTCCTGTCGCTGCCTGCGCGCGACCGCCATTTCCTCGGAAATATCGTCCAGTTTCCGCTGGATAGCCTGTAACTGGGCTTCTATGGTTGCGTCGTTCATGTCAGCTCCTCTTTCCTGCCATGAGCATCTGTGGTTCGATGGGGAGTTCCGCTCCTTTCAGGAGCAGGTTCCAGTACATCCACCGGAACATCATTTTTCCGTAGTGATTCATCTTGGTTTCTTCGAGCAGGGAAAACGGTCCCACGCCCGGGAGGGGATACTTCCCCGGCAGGGGCTCGGTATCGTAGTTGAAGTCGATCAGGATGCCCTTGCCGAAACCCGATTCGATGTAGCAATTGGCGTGGCCGTCGAACTTTGCCCGCAGGCGGCGTCCTTCCACCGCGCTCAGGAAGTTTTCGAAAAGGATATCGGATTCGAAGTGGGCGACGGAACCCGCCTTTGAACTGGGCAGATCGGTAGCGTCGCCGATGACGAAGATGTTCTCCCAGTTCTTGGAACGGAGCGTGTGTTTGTCGGTGGGGACGAAGTTCAGTTCGTCGCCCATGCCGGAGCGGCCGATGAGTTCGTCGCCCATGTTCGTGGGAATGGTCACCAGGACGTCGTACTCGATTTCCTGTTCGTCCCACGAAACGATCTTGTTGTTCTCCGCGTCCACGCGGGCGATGTTGAACTCCGGTACGAGGCGGATATTCTTCTTGTCCAGGAAATCGCCGAACACCTGCGACGCGCGTGGCTTGGTGAACGCCCCGGGCAGGGGCGTGACGAAGCTGATATCGACCTTGTCGCGTAGGCCCTGTTCCGTGAACCACCAGTCGGCCAGGAACACGAATTCCAATGGCGCGACGGGGCACTTGATGGGCATTTCCGTGATGTTGAGCACCAGCTTGCCGCCTTCCCAGTACTTGAAGAAGTGCTGCAGGGCGCACGCGCCTTCCACGGTGTAGAAATCGAAGACGTTCTTGCGCCAGCCGCCGTCGAGCATGCCTTCGGTTTCGCCGGGATTGATCTTGCTTCCCGTCGCAATGATGAGGTAGTCGTAGGGAAGGATTTTTCCACCTTCAAGCCGGATGCGGTTCTTGTCCGGTTCGATGACGTCGATTTTCGAAAAAACGACGTTGACTCCCGGTGGGAAGAAGTCCCGCTTCGGCTTGATCACGTCGCGCCGGGTGTAAATCCCGAACGGGATGAACAGGAAACCGGGCTGGTAATAATGGGTTTCGTACTGGTCGACGATGGTGATTTCCCATTCGTCACGTTCGAGAACGGGGGCCAGCTTGTTCAGCATCATGGTTCCGGCCGTGCCGGCGCCGAGAATGAGTAGTTTCTTCATAAACTGCCGTAGAGTCCTGTGTTATGGAAATGTCGAAGTGAAAAAACAGGATCGGTCGATCCTGATAAAAAGACGCCCGCGCTTTCCTTGGGAAAGGCGGGTGAGGGCTTGTGTTTCAACGATGAGTAGTGCATCGCTCCAGGTGCTTCGGTTTCTTTTTTCCGTGACAACTCGATGGTTGTCGTGTCTTCAAAGTAATTAGATGCAGATATCCTCTATTGGATTCAGGAAAATGACGTGAAAGTTGAGTCTTTTCATTGAAGAATAGTCGTACAGCCGCTGATCCGGGCATGTCATTCCGGAATTGATCCGGGATTTACAGTAAGGCTGGTCTTGGCGAGACTGAAAGAACGATAGTCAGGGTTGACGTGACAGGAGAGATTTTATACATTATTCATGAAAATTTTAAATAGGATTTTAAATTTTCATGAATAAATCGTATTATTTATCATGATAGAGCGAATACTGAAAAAGCAGGTATGCGACAATCTGGAGAGATTTCCGGTTGTGGGCATTATTGGTCCGCGCCAAGTAGGAAAAACGACCTTGGTTCAAGACGTAATGAAAGACCTTCCCGTCAACTCGGTTTATCTCGATCTGGAACGTCCCTCGGACTTAAACAAGCTCCAGGAGCCCGAGTTGTACCTGCGGAGCCATGTGGATTCGTGCGTCGTGTTGGATGAAATTCAGCGCAAAACCGATCTCTTTCCACTCCTGAGATCTCTTATTGATGAAAACCGAAGGCCGGGGCGCTTCATTATTCTCGGTTCCGCCTCACCGCGCTTACTCGGTGCATCATCCGAATCACTCGCAGGAAGGATATGCTACCTGGAATTAACGCCTTTCAATATCTTGGAGATTCGCCATCACCACAATGCGCATGAACACTGGCTCCGCGGAGGATTTCCGGAATCGTTTCTGGCTCCGACGACACGAGATGCATTCACATGGATGGAAGCATTCATAAGAACATATCTTGAGCAAGATTTACCGATGTTGGGGTTGAGCGGATCGCATGCACTGATGCGCCGTTTCTGGAACATGTTGGCGCATTTTCACGGAGGAATATTGAACGCCAGCGCTTTTGCGCGAGGACTTGGTATTTCAACGCCGACAATCCAAAGGTACCTGGACTTCCTTGAAGATGCATTCATCATACGACTGCTTCAACCGTATTTTATCAATGTGAAGAAACGGCTGGTGAAGTCTCCTAAAGTATACTTCCGCGACAGTGGTCTTCTTCACGATCTTGTCGGGGTCCGGTCAATGGAACAGCTTTACAGCAACATTATCATCGGTCCTTCTTTTGAAGGATACGTCATTGAGCAGATACGGAATTTCATACCGGACGTGTTTTCCGTTTATTACTATCGCACGCACAACGGCGGCGAATGTGACCTTGTGTTGGTTGAATCAGGAGAAGTAGCCGCCACTGTGGAAATTAAGTTCTCCTCAACACCAACCATTACCCGTGGCTACACAAGCGCCGTTCGCGACCTGAAATCAACGAAGAATTTCATTATTGCACCAGTAACCGAGGATTATGCCATTCGGGAAGACGTGCGGGTATGCAGTCTTGAACATTTCCTTGATGACCACCTGCCAGGGATTACAGAGGGAAAAAAGTAAAATCCGTTATCCCTGCATGGCTCCGGGAAGCATTCATAGCGATGTCGTGAAAAGTGCGGCACGAAATAAAATCGGAACTATTTTCCGACCTTTGCCAGGAAGTTTTTCATGAACGCCGTTGTCGTTTTGGACTTTGGGGCGTCCGCGATGCCGAGAATGTATGCGCCTTTTCGCACCAGGACGACGTTGCCCGATTTGACGTGACCGGTCAGTACCTGGTCGCCGAGGTTTTGCACGAGGTTATCGAGAGAGCCCCGTTCGGAGAGCTTGTGCCGGTATATATTGAGACGCGATTTTGCGCGCGCGGGTGATTTCGCGCGGCAGATGAAGGCGGTGAACTTCGCGCCCTGGCGCTGGTACCGGGCGGTGAAGGAACCACGCAGGGCCGTGGAGCCGAGGAACCGTTTTGCTTCGTAGGTCTCGGTGTGTTTTTTCATTCCCCTGGGCGGGAAGAAGGACA
>JAADGX010000210.1 GCA_013152135.1 Chlorobiota bacterium | reverse complement strand
TGACCGACCACTGGGGATCGGGAATGGGCACTTGATTGCCTTGCTGGTCCTTCCCCGTGGCCTGGAACACCTGTTGCTGGCCTAGCTGCAGGTTCGCCTGGGCAGGAGAAATTAAGATACTCGACAATTGTGAGCCATTGGTAATGTGGATACTGGACGTGCCCTGCATCCCGCTGCTTCCGTCCTGGCACGTAATGGTGAAATCTCCCGGATCCGTGGCTGTGAACGTCGCGCTCTCTCCATTGGGTGTCACCGTACCGCCCCCGCTGACCGACCACTGGGGATCGGGAATACCGGTGCGATACCCCGATGTGTCCTTCCCTTCGGCCTGGAACACCTTCTGCTCTCCCACTTTCAGGGAGGCGCTGGAAGGATATACGAGAACACTGACCAGGGGACCGCCTCCCTTGACATGCACTTTGGCCGTGCCTTCGATTCCGCTGGCGCCGTCCCGGCAGGTGACGGTATAATCCCCTCCCTCGGTGGCTTCGTAGGTGGCAGACTGGCCATTGCCCGTGATGGTGCCTCCCGTTACGGACCACTGGGGATCGGGAATGGAAACGGTATTGCCGGAAGCATCCCTCCCAGTCGCCGTAAACTGTTGTTTATTCCCGTAAATTATACTGGCGATGATGGGATCCACGGTGATGCTCGTCAGCGGACCTTTTCTTGATCCTTGTACGGCGGCCCGCACATCGACACGCTCACTTGCGGTGTTTTCCACCCCCTGTGCCAGGGCGTTCCCGGTAAACCCCAACAGGAGAACGGCAACCAAGACACGCATGAAAACCGCCGTCGGCCCCCGCGAGTCGTTGATTCTCGTCCGCATGACTTCCTCCTTCATGTATTCTCGTTCACAGGAAAGCAAAGCCACTCCCTCCGAAACCCGATAGGCGCAACCCGCCGGTGCAGAATCTCCGTGAAGCGTTGCAACAAACCACCGTTACGCACAAGACAGCAGCGCGACAACACTTGGTGATCATAACGCAGACTCCTTACGTGGTGAAATACAGGAGGGATGGATTATTACCGTCGGCTAAATATATTCGCGCGTTGTCTTTTTTCAAAATCGCTTGCCGCGCACGATCGGACGCAACGAGTGCAGGCCAAGGGGAACGACAGCCTTGAAGGCGTGCCGGCCGGACCTGGCCTGCGCGAAATGATTATGGAAGCCGTAGTGCGGAATCAGGCTCCAGCGTACAATTGCGAGGTATCGACGTAAATCAGGTACTCGCGAACCAGGTTATTCTCCATCTTGAAAATATTCGCGAACGGCACCGTGAGCGTACTCGAATCATGGCGCGTGTACGTCACCGTCCCCCGACTGATCACCGCGTCGGGATGCGTCCAGACGTCCAGGATTTCATGCCGGATCGCCTTGATACTGCCGAAGAAACCAATCAACAGCTCTTTGATTGCCGTCTTTCCCTGCACCGGGTCGGCGTTTCCGAACGTGAACGTCGCATCTTCCGTCAGAAAGGCTACAAATCCATCTGCATCCTTGTTATCTATTGTATCGAACAATTTTCCAAGCCATTCAGGTGTTCCCATGTACATCTCCCGTATTTGTCTTTGATGAATAGTACTGGTTGAAAGTGACACCGGGTCGCAGGATTGTTTCAAGGCCGGGGCTCTGATCTGGCCCGGAAAAATCGAGGCTTTCCCGCATCCCCGATGCCAATTTCAATCTATGTAATAAAACAACCCGATGCCAAGCGCGCTATCACTCGCTACGGTGAATACAGGCGTGAGACGCTGATGCCGGAAACCACGAACGACGTCACGGCAATTCCCGGCGCAATGAAGTCAAAAGAAAGCGCGGACCCTCTTCCGTTGTGATGAAGGTCCGCGGAAACGACGAAACCATGGGATTGTCGAGAGATGGGCTTATTTCAAGGCGACGGCGTGCTCTTCCTCCGGCAGGCTTTCCACGAGGTAAGGATCATTGACCGGCACCAGCGGGATTGATTGGAGTTTTCGCAGGACGACGCCGAAAAACAGGGCCAGCATCCCGACGAAAGTGCCGATTTCCCAGATGCCCAGCGTGGGTTCATTCCCCATTAGCGGCGGCATCACCATGATGTACAGGTCCAGCCAATGTCCGACGAGAACAACGATGGATACCTGGAGCAGGATCTTGTCGCTGCGCTTCGATGCCCTGGGAAGCAAAGCGAGAAACGGGACCAGCCAGTTCAGGATGACGTTCAGGAAGGAGAGCGAACCCCAGCCTCCAAAGTGACGGAAAATGTAGTAGGACGTCTCTTCCGGAATGTTGGAATACCAGATCAACATGTGCTGGGAAACCCACATGTAAACCCAGAACACGCTGAACGACAGGAGCAGGTTGCTCATGGTGTGCAGGTGCTCCCGTGTTATGATCTTCTTTAACCCGGAGTATCGCAGGATCACCATCAGTATGATGATAGCGGCGAGGCTGCTGGTTATCATGCCCGAGAGGGTGATCAGCGCAAAAACGGTGCTGTACCAATGCGGTTGGAGGGACATGATCATATCGATACTGGCCAGGACAAACGTGATGGTGCCCACGATCAGGAACAGGGCGGAGTTCCTCACGTTTTTGAAGGTGTGTTCCAGTTTGCCGTCTTCATCCTGCCGAAGCGAGTTCCTGATAATTATCCGGGCGAAGAAAATCCACACCGCGAAATAGAAAACAACCCGGACGATGAAAAACGGTTCGTTCAGCCAGGCGCTTTTTCCGCGCAGGATCGGATCCATCATCACCGTGGTTTCGTGGCTCCACTCGTACAGCGTGTGAATGCCGAAGATCAGTATTACCGCTCCCACTCCGGCGACGGGTAAAACGGACGTCACGGCCTCGGGGATACGGCGAAAAGCGGCGGCCCACCCGGCGTTCGACGCGTAGAGAACGGCAATGAAGAACACCGCGCCCAAGCCCAGGTTCAACAGGAAGAACTCGTTAATCAGGAAATTCGGCCAGATGCGTTCGGGTGCAAGAAACAGCCCGGCAATAAAAACCAGAAGCCCGAGTATTGAAAAAGCAAAGATCGTTTTCCACATCGAACCAGGCAAAGTAAAGGCTGGTGCGTTATTACTCATTGTTGATTCTCTTGCAGTTGTCGAATGAAGTTGATTACGTACCAACGATCATCGTGAGCCACCTGCGATCCGTACGCAGGCATGTTCTTGAAACCATAGGTAATGATATAAAACATGCGACCGTCCTCGATGGCGCGGGCGTTCTCGAGCAGCAATGACGGCGGAGCCGGGTACCCGTGTTGCACCACGAGTCCCTTTCCGTCGCCTGCCGCGCCATGGCATGTTCCGCAATAGATCTCGTACACCCGTTTCCCCCGTTCCAGGTTGGCCGTTGAATCGCTTTTGAAAGGATTCCGCAGTTCCCTTCCCGCTCGCTTTGCTTCTTCCTCGGACAATCCATAGTGCAGCGGCATGAAGCCCCGCGCGATGGCGCCTTCCACCGGCCGCTGTTCCGTGCGACCGTTTCGAAAGAACGGGTTGGGCGACTGGGCTTTATAGGCAAAGTTCCGGGCCATGTCGGGAAAATACTCGTAATTCAAACGATCGGGCTCGACCCCCAGGTATTTTGCGGCCAGAAAGAGAGTGCCGATGAAACCACCCAGAAGAACTGTTGCCAGGACGTACTTTTTCATCATGCCATCTCCACTATCCGCTTGACTTCTTCAACCGAGTAATTCTCCCACAGCGGCCTTACAACGTCCTCGTCCATCACGGCGTCGCTGACCTCGATGACAAGAACGAAACGGTCGTCGGACACGCGCGGATGAAACGACAGCTCTTTCTTGCCCGGGTACAGCCTTGAGCGCAGCAGCATCACGAAGACCACCCCGAGCCCGCCGAAAAGCACGGTGAGCTCGAATGCGACCGGAAGATATGCAGGCAGGGAATTGAACGGTTTGCCGCCCACGTTGAGCGGCCAGTCGATAGAACCAATCCAGAACTGCGTGATGATGGCGGTGAGCAACCCCAGCAGGGCGAACAAGAAGCACACGTACGTGAGCCTGCTGGGCTTCAATCCCATGGCCTCGTCCAACCCGTGCACGGCATAGGGAGTGAACACGTCGTAAATGTCATAGCCGGAGGAGCGGGTTTCTTTTACCGCGCCCAGGATGTCGTGCTCGTTTGTAAAAACCCCGATAATAAATGGCCTATCCATTGGTTTGCCTCTTTGGAATCAATCGGTTT
>JAADGX010000138.1 GCA_013152135.1 Chlorobiota bacterium | reverse complement strand
GGTCTTTTCTACGCGGCTTTCTTGGCTTCCGCCTGCGCTTCCCTGGTCAAGTCCCGCGGGCCGAGATGGATGCCGACTTTTTCCAGGAATGAATTCGGTGGGATACCCCCGGCGAAAATCCACACGTAATCGTTCGGTATTTCACGCGTTTCACCCTGAACATCGAGGATAACGCTCTTCTCCGTGATCTCGACCGGGTTTGAGTTGAAGATCACTTCAATCAGTTTTTCATTGATACAATCCTGGATGCGCTGGGCGTTGCGCTCCTTGATCCTGCTGAATGCGTCCTTGCGATACGAGAGAGTAACCTTGTTGCCTTTCTGGTGCGCCAGGCCCATGGCCGCCTCGACCGCGCTGTCTCCGCCGCCCACGACGAGGATGTTGGCGTTGGTGTAAGCGTCGGCTTCGATGAGGCTGTACATGACCTTGGGCAGGTCCTCGCCCTTTACACCGAGTTTGCGGGGCGTGCCCCGGCGCCCCAGCGCCAGGATGACATGGCGCGCCCTGTATTCGCCTTTCGCGGTAGTGATCGTGAAAATGCCATCCTCCCCCCGCACGATGTTTTCGACCCGCTCCGAGGTGTTGACCTTGAGGCCGGCCTTTTCGAACACCGAGTTCCAGAACTCCAGCAGTTCTTCCTTGGTGATTTCCAGCTTCTTGAATTTGCCAAACATGGGAAATTCAACGGGACTGGTCATGACCAGTTTTTGGCGGGGATACTTGGCAACGGTTCCGCCCAGTCGGTCCTGCTCGAGCGTGACGTAGCTGAGTCCTTTCTCGATGGCGCGCAAGGACGCGCTGATGCCCCCGGGACCGGCGCCCACGATGCAGACGTCGACGGCGCCATCCGTCTTTGACGATTCGTTCTTCTCAAGGCGATCAGCAATGACGTCCACGCATTCGCGTCCCTGGTTGACGGCGTTCTTGATCAGTGCAAGCCCGCCCAGCTCTCCGACGATGAACATGTTGGAAACGTTGGTCTCGAATTCCGGCGAAAGCTCCGGCATGTCGGCGCTGATACTGGGAGCCGCCATGACGATCTCGATGGCGCCAACCGGGCAGGCGTCGGCGCACAAGCCGTGGCCGATGCACTTGTGCCCGTTGATGATTGCCGCCTTTCCGGCGATCACACCCAGTACGTCGCCCTCGGGGCAGGCGTCCACGCAGGTTCCGCAGCCGATGCACTGTGAAACGTCGATGTGCGGGTGCTGGGCCTGCGGACCACCGGAATGGAGCTTGCCCTTCTCCGCGGATTCACGCGCCTTGG
Source organism: Chlorobiota bacterium (assembly GCA_013152135.1). GTDB lineage: Bacteria > Bacteroidota > Ignavibacteria > SZUA-365 > JAADGX01 > JAADGX01. Next base: position 2,944 of record JAADGX010000138.1, on the reverse strand, counting down.
CTTCCTTCTTCCTGACGTGGCGCATGTACGGAATAACGGTGGCGAATACGAGAGCGGCGAATACGAGAAAAATGAAAAAGCTTTCCATGGATTCCGTGAAGTGGTTGTGAAAATTACATGTTTCCCATTAAATCAATACAAGATACGAAACGAATACGTTCCCCGTGGGAAAAGACTGACGGGCTATTTCCGCGGTGAAAGTCGGATTACAAAGCTGGTTGCTGATATATCCGGTATGAGTTGATTATAATCCGTTGTCCTCGCGTTGAAATAATTGCCGAGAGAGTCTCCCTTTCGCTTGAATGACCATGAGCCGGTGACTTATCTTGAAAGTTAGTGGATCATGTTTAAAAACACCCAACAAATACGCTGATGAGTAAACAGGTTCATAGAATCTATCTAACATTGCTTTTTTCTCTGGGCATCGGGACCGCAGCGGTCGTTGGAATTAATGGTTTCACATACTATACGAGCAGCCAGGAGCGGCTGAGCAACCAGCGGGCGGACCTTGACGCGAAAATATCCAATATCGAGGTGGAGCTTGAGTTGATGCAGGAAGGGTTGGGCTCGATGGGAAAGACCCGTGAAGAGTTATTGGTGGAGAAGAAACGCCTTGAAAAGGACGCCCTGTACTGGAGCAACTGGAAGCCCGCCGGCCTCTATGGTCACGGGCTGGGCATCATCGGTTCCGCAATGATGATCATCGGCGTGGCCAGTTACTCATCCCGAAAGCGAATCAGGCGACTTCGTTTCGCGGGCAAGATCAAGTACTGGCTGGAGTTTCATATTTTCCTCTGTCTTCTCGGCCCGACCCTGGTTCTCTATCACACGACGTTCAAGTTCGGGGGGATCGTTTCCGTCGCCGCCTGGAGCATGATCTTCGTCGCCCTGAGCGGCCTGCTCGGGCGGTACATTTACACCCAGATACCCCGCACGATCGAGGGCAACGAGTTGACGGTTGAAGATCTTGCCAAGGAAAACAGGAGAATGCAGGAGAAATTACGTCGCGCGTATAACCTCGACGACGACACGATGGAAATGATTAATCATATCAGCGAGGTGGCGACAGATCAATCGCATCCTTCCGTGCTCAAAGCCATCGGTTCGCTCCTCGTGGACGATATCCGGCGCCGTTCGCGTATCGGAAAGGTCAAACATCACCTTCGGAAAACCAATATCCCCGGTGAACATATCAAGGAAATCATTTCGATCGCCCGCGCAAAATCCTTGCTCATGCGGCGCATCGCGTTCCTGGACACCGCGAGATCGATATTCCATTACTGGCACGTCGTGCACTTTCCTTTCAGCATTATCATGTTTCTCATCCTGGCCGTGCACGTCATCGTCACTGTGTCCCTGGGGTATACATGGATTTTTTGATGTACCTCATGGGCTGGTCCAGTGGAACAGTCACGGTACGGAGGAACCGTCCCTTTTTCTGTCAATCCTGTTCAAAGACCTCAAGCACGCGATACATTCGTACCGTGTTCGTGCTGTTGGCGTGGTGTTCGCTCCTGGCGCAGGCGCAGGCACAATTGGTGTCGCCGGGAAAACTGTCCACGTTCCACAAGCACCTGGAGGGCGTAAAGAACTGTACGAAGTGCCACAACTTCGGGAAATCCAGTTTTCTTGAGAACTGCCTTGACTGCCACAAGGAAATTCGGACGCGCGTCAAGAAAGCAAAGGGGTTTCATTACTACACGAGAAAGATTGATTGCTCCCGCTGTCACAAGGAGCACCACGGGCGCGCGTTCCAACTTGTGCGCTGGGATCCAGGGAAGTTCGATCACAAGCAGACGGGTTTTGTGCTGAAGGACAAGCACGGGAACCTGGAATGCAGGAAATGCCATGATCCGAAGAACATCGTCCAGAAAGATATTCGGAAAAAGAGCGCAGCGGCGAAAAAGAGAACCTACCTGGGACTGGAACCCGCTTGCGGTAATTGCCACGAGGATGAGCACCGGGGCCAGTTGGGAACGAAATGTTCACGATGTCACAATGCCAGGGGATGGAAGAAGACGACGTTTTCACATTCCAATGCGCGCTTCAAGCTGAAAGGAAAACATGCCAACGTTGACTGCGTGAAATGTCACCCGTGGCGGGACGACGGGAAATCCATCGCCGGTGATACGAAATTCCACAAGTTCAAGGGCATCGCGTACAAATCGTGTCTCGATTGCCACAAGGATCGCCACCAGGGTGCCTTCGGCGCGAACTGTGCCGGTTGCCATTCTCCGGCGGGCTGGAAACAGGTGCGCATTTCAGAAACCAATTTCGACCACAGCAAAACTCATTTCACCCTCCTGGGTAAGCATGCTCTGGTACCTTGCGCGAAGTGTCACGAAGGAGGGAATTTCAAGACTTTCACGGGAAAGAACCTGGAATCCTGCCTTACCTGTCACGAGGACTATCACCGCGGACAATTTGTAAGCACTCCGGGCGGTGGAGAATGCAGCCGATGTCACACCGTTGACGGGTTTGCTCCATCAACGTTCGAGTTGCTGCAGCACGAACAGGCACGGTTCAAGTTGAAAGGCGCCCACGTCGCCATTCCCTGCGACAAGTGTCACGGGAAGGCAATCATCGATGGAAAAGAAACGTTGCGGTTCCACTGGGAGAATTTTGCCTGTACGACCTGTCACGAAGATTACCATGCCGGGCAGTTTGCGGACAAGGTCGCGAAAGACGGTTGCCAGGCTTGTCACGTCGAAGACAATTGGCACGTGATGGAATTTGATCACACCGCTACCGCGTTTCCGTTGCTGGGAAAGCACGTGTCCGTACCGTGTGACAAATGTCACAAGCAAGGGGTCGTTAATGGAAAAACGACGGTGCTGTACAAGATCGAGAACCGCGCCTGCCGGGCCTGTCACCAGGACTACCACCAGGGTCAACTCGCTAACGCGGACGGACGGACGGCATGCCGGAAGGGCCATACACCCTT
>JAADGX010000098.1:2576-6794 GCA_013152135.1 Chlorobiota bacterium | reverse complement strand
GCAACCCCCCATCATACTACGCCTGAACTGGCGCTCCCATTTACTCGCGAATACGAACGAGCCGCGACCCGGCGGTAATCGTGTAGGACAATTACCGACAAAACAATCAGGCTTTGTCTGATTGTCCGCGGAGACATAATCCGGTAGGTTCAACATAAGAAAGTTCCTCAACGAGCCACAGATAAGGATGAATGTATTTATTGTAGACGATTCAATTCTCATCCGGGAGCGATTAACCGGGGTTATTCACGAGCTTCCATTCGCTGAAATCGTGGGACAAGCCGGGGATATGCGCCAGGCGGTGGAAGGAATCGAACGGTTGCGTCCGGACGTTGTTCTCCTGGACATTCGCTTGCCTGGTGGCAGTGGATTGGACATTCTCCAGACGATCCGGGCTTCGTATCCCGAAATGAAAGTGGTCATTCTTACAAATTATTCGTTTCCACAATATCGTGAGCGAGCGGGGGAACTTGGCGCTGATGCATTTCTTGAAAAAGCCCTGGAATTTGAAAAAATCATGGGAGTACTCGAAAAATTGAATTCTGATTTACCTCGTGCTCCGGGAAATGAATATTCACAAAAGAATACTTGAGGCATACCGGAACCTGGTCGCACACGTCATACGGCTCCGGGAAACAGAAGGTGAAGAAAGATGTCGGCCGGACTATAACGCCCTGATCGAATACATTAACGACGCGGTATTCAGCGTTACACCGGGCGGCGTCTTTCTGCACCTGAATGCCGGCGCGGCGCGTCTGTTCGGCGGCGCCCCAAATGATTTCATCGGCAAAACCGTCGGGGATATGTTCGCTCCCGAAATTGCCGATCATTATATGCATACCCTTCACGACGTGTGCGCAAGTGGCGAAATCTCCGAGGAACTGATACGGGTCGTAATCCACGATACCAACCGGTGGTTTGAAAACGTAATGCTCCCGCTGAAAGACGAGACCGGCAACGTATCACGCGTTTTATGGAGATCAATGGAAACGGTTGACAACATGCTAATTCCGAATCGGTTGAAACACAAAAAGGGAAACTTCGAAAATATGTTCAAGGGGAGCCTCGTTTGGCTCCCGGATGAAGGCCGGGTCATTCATAAAAATGGTACGGTCAAATTGATTGCTACGAACACTGCGCTTATTTGCAACAACAGGTTACGTCACCTCTACCCGGTCGGAAAAATAGCGGGCGTGACCGAGCAGAAGAAAAGCCCGAGGTGGAACCAACATCTGAGTTGTGTTTTGCAGGCGATGCACTCGATAAACAGGCACATGACACGGGAAAAAGATCCGCACAATTTCCTCCATCAAGTATGTGAAACACTCGTACACACTCGCAGCTACTCAAGCGCATGGATTGGTACGCTCAATCAGGACGGGTCCGTGGATGTTGCCTGCGAATCAGGTGTTGGACATTGTTTCCTCTTGTTGAAAGAGCGGTTCGTGAGCGGACAAATGAACGAATGCGCCAGGGAAGCCCTCGCTCAGCCCGGCGTGATGCGGATCGCGAACCCGGAATCGGAATGTCTCGATTGTCCCTTGGCGGGAAAGGAACCCGGTGCACAAACGATGACTACGCGCGTCGAACACGACGGTCATGTCTATGGTATTCTCTCCGTCTCCCTCCCGGCTGACCTCGCAACTCTCGTCACCGTACATGAACTTCTGATCGAAATCTCCAGAGTCATAGCTTTCGCCCTTAGTCACATCGAACTTGAAAGGGAAGGGCAGGAGATGAAACGACAACTCAAGGAACGTGAAGAAATATTTCGCAGCATCAGTTCCGCCGCCCAGGATGCTATAATCATGGTGGATCACAAGGGGAGGATCAGTTTCTGGAATAATGCAGCGCATCGCATCTTCGGCTATACTCCTTCCGAGGCCATCGGTATGGAGCTTCATTCGCTGCTTTGTCCCGAAAAATATCTTCCTTCCTATTATTCCGCATTCCCCCATTTTCAAAAAACCGGCGACGGTCGTTTGACCGGGACAATGATCGAATGCGAAGCAGTCAGAAAAGACGGATCGCTTGTCGCGGTTGAATTATCCCTCTCATCGATGCGATTGTTCAATCATTGGCATGCCATTGGTATTCTCCGTGATATTACGGATCGCCGCCGGAAAGAAAAGGAACTGAAAGAAGCAAAAGAGCGTGCGGAACGATCGGATAAATTCAAGGACGCATTCATCGCCAACATCTCCCACGAGATAAGAACGCCCCTCAACGTTATTCTCGGCTATACCAGCGTGATCGCGGACGCCTTTTCAGAACATTTTTCCGAAGAAGCGGCGCCGTTCCTGGAAAACATCGAGAACGCCGGGATGCGCCTTATGCACACGGTGGATTCTATTGTAAACATCTCCCGCATGCAAGTCGGCGATCTTCCCTTCAAAGTTTCACCAGTTGATATCAACGTTCTCGTGGAGCAAGTCATCGAAAGCATGCGGGATCTTGCTCGCCAGAAACAGCTCGAATTGCATTTCAAAAGCGCGCTCAACTCCGTGGCTATCAACGGCGATGCGTTTTTGCTTTCTCTCGTGTTCGAAAACGTTATTGACAACGCCATTAAATACACGAATAGCGGTTCGGTGACACTTCACCTGTTTCAAAACCGGGACGGCTCTGTTATCATCGAAGTATTGGATACGGGAATCGGCATTTCCAAGGAATACCTGCCTTTCATTTTCGAGCCGTACACGCAGGAAGAAATCGGTTACAGCCGCACGTACGAGGGAATCGGCCTCGGCCTGACGTTAAGTCGTAAAGTGATCGAACTTCATAAAGGAAAGATCTCCGTGTATAGTGAAAAAGATCAAGGCACGACTCTCACGATCTCCTTCCCCGCCAGCATTGTTCATCAGCCCGCAGCAGGCAGAATCGAGCCTGCATCAAAACAGTAATCCCGGATAGTATCTGTCGTTCTTTTTACTCTTCAACGTCACCGTGAAGACGAGGTCTGCGTTTGAACGTGGCGTTTTAACGTTTGCAAAAGAACCTTCCCCGGTCCTGTCAGCTTGGTCATAAACAACCCCTCGCCGCCGAACAGCATTTTCCGGCAACCGCCAACCCCCTTGATATCGTAGTCCACACCCTCGGCAAACGCGGCGAGGTGACCGGTACTTACCAGTATTGTTTCCTTTGCATCGAGTACCCTCTCCTCAAAATCCCCGCTGGCATGAATAAGCACGAATCCCTGTCCCGAGACCTTTTGCAACAGCAGCCCCGAGCCGCCGAAAAACGCGGCGCCTGCTTTTCGCGCAATGGTCACGTTGATATCAATTTGATTGCCCCACGCGGCCAGGAACGAGCCCCGGGTGGTAATGACCGGCCCATCGGCGAGATCCCATACCATGATATGCCCCGGCGCGCTGGTAGCCAACAGGACGACTTGCTCGGGTTTCTGCGCTGTGATCCGTGTCAAGGCAATCCCCTCACCCGCAAACGATCGCTTCACTGCGCCTGATAAACCACCGGGAATCTTTAACTCCCACGTTACTCCATCCGTGTACGTCATGATTGCTCCCCTGCTGGACCATACCGGTTCTCCGGGTCCGAATTCGAGGCGCGCGAACTGGGCTATCTCTCCGGAAATCGTGTACTTCATTGCGCATCTCCCTTTTAATCCAAAAACATGTACCTGAAAAAGTAAGAAGATATTATGCGGGGACAAACCGCGACCGATTTCATGTCAATCGTTGCAGGAGCTACCGTCTCTCTACGCCTCGTACTACCGAAGAGTCTTCCTCCCCCGGCCAGGATATTCAGGCGACACTCCGGTAGCGTTCAGCACCAATCGTCCACGACCAACACGGTATCATCGAAGTTTGTTTCTTCAGCTACGCATTCCTGATCCGGGGTCATGAGGTCTTCGCGGAGGAAGCATATCCGCATCGCGTCTGTTCCGGGAAGAGGGGGACGAAAACCGAGGATTTCCCGCAGCCGTTCCTGGATCTTGGCCCGGATATTATTCAACGCTTCATGGTAGGTTGCGCCGAAGGCGTAGCAATCGGATAGGTTTCCGCAGCTTGCCCAAAACCCCCCGTCCCGGTCGGGTTCTATGATGATGTTCCATTTCTCGTAATGCATGTCCGGCATGATGATATCCTTTCGATTCACGCCGCCCGGCGGGGGTGCCGTTCGTGCACGGCGGCGAACGCGATAGCGTCGTTCCCGAACCGCCGGAGGATGGAATCGATGGCGGCATACAGGCGCGCG
>JAADGX010000098.1:0-2540 GCA_013152135.1 Chlorobiota bacterium | reverse complement strand
CAGGAAATTAGTGGTGGAAATTCCCAGCAGCCGCACCCGTACACGGCGCGTCCAGAGCCGTCGGAAAAGCTTTTCCGCCAGGGCGTAGATGTTCATGTCATGATTCGTGTAATCGCATCGCTGTGTCAGGGTCTTCGTCACGAAGTCGGCGTATCGGAGTTTGAGGGTGATGGTATTGGTCAGAAAGCGCCGCTCCCGCAGTTCCCGCCCCACACGCATGGCCAGGTGCTGGAGCGTGGACAGCATGCAGGGAACGTCCAGCGTGTCCTCGTGAAACGTGTGCTCCGCCCCCACCGACTTGCGCTTCCGGTAAGGCACGACCGGCGAACGGTCAATTCCGCAGGCGTGCTCGTGCAGAACCTGCCCGCTCTTTCCGTACATGTGCACGAATATCCGCGGGGAGAGCCGGGCAATGTCGCCGATCAGGTGAATGCCCATTGCCAGAAGCTCCGGCTCCAGCACCCTGCCCACTCCGGGCATCATGCCCACGGGCAGCGGAGCCAGGAAGCGCCGTTCGCCGCCGACGGGAACGCAGATGTCGCCCCGTGTCTTGGCCACTCCGGTAGCGACCTTCGATACGAACTTGTTCGACGCCAGTCCGAACGACAACGGCAGATGCGTCTCTCCCGTGATGGTCCGCTTGAGCTTCTTCGCCCATTCGAAGAGGTTCCCGTACGGCCGTTCGCAACCGGTGACGTCCGCGTAGAACTCGTCGATCGACGCCTTCTCGGTAACGGGGGTGCTGTCCACGATGATCTCCGCCACTCGCTCGGAGTACTCCGCGTAGTGCACGAACTTTGGATAGAGGAACACGGCACGGGGGCAGAGCTGGTACGCCCTGCGCAAGGGCATGGCGGAGTGCACACCGTACCGGCGGGCTTCCCGCGAACATCCCGCCACCACTCCCCGTTCCAGCGGCGACCCGCCGACGATCACGGGGCGGTTGTTCAACGAGGGATCGAGCAGCCGTTCCACGGAGACGAAAAAGGTGTCCATATCGATGTGCAGGGTGTTCATGTCACCGGTTCCGCTCCTGTCGGTTCATGTCCGTTCCACCTTCTCCACGGAAAAATCGAAACATCCTCCCAGGTCGCGGATGACCAGCATCACCCGCCCCAGGATGTAAAACTCGTTCTCTTCCGTCACCCAAACAGTCTTATAGGAAGGGTTGGCAGGTTCCAGCCCGACTTTTCCTTCCTGCCGGAGGAATCGCTTCACGGTGAGGCCGCCGTCCAGCCAGGCGATAACGGTCTGGCCGTGCTCCGCCGTTTCCTGGGGCCGAATCAGCACGATGTCGTCCGGGAGAATTCCCGCGTCCCGCATGCTGTAGCCCTCGACGCGCAAGGCGACCGGGTCGGGGAAGCGCACCAGCCTGGGATCGACGTTGATGTATTCCGCGGGCGCTTCCTGGGAAAGCATGGGCATGCCCGCCCGCACTTCGCCCAGCAGCGGCACCTGGACGGGCCGGGAAGTCAGCAACCGGATACCCCGGCTGAGTCCCCGGTTCAATTCCACGATCCCCATTTTCTCCAGGCCCTGCAACGCCACCTCCACGCTGCGCTTCCACATGCCGGTGCCCGCGGCGATTTCCGCCAGGCTGGGCGAAATACCGTGTTTTTCCATGTAACTCGCGAGAAAGTCCGCCACCTTTCTCCGCGCCGGTGTCCATTGATCTCGTGCCATGGGCATTCCTCCGTGCTGTACGTACATCGACCCTGTAGTTAGCCGTAAGGCTAAACTAACATACGACACGGGAAAATAATTGTCAAGAGGAAAAACGGAAAACTATCGCCCGGCTGAGATTCACGCTCCCCGGGTCAGATGCTGCGCCGGTATTCGTCGAGATCGAGTTGCCAGACCTTGATACCGCAAAACCGGTCTCCTTCCGGGCACACGGGTCTCTTTCCGGCAAGATGCCGAATGGTACAGGGAGGCAGCAGGTACCGGCCGATGCGCGGGTGCACGTCGCTGATCTGTTCCGCTTCATCCACGGAAGCCCGCCAGATTTCTTCCTGCGCGTTGTAACACAACCGCATGGCATGCTTGTGGTGCAGGTTCAGGAGATCAGCGCTTTCCGTGAACCGGATGGGAACCGCGTTCGGCAGGAGGTACAAAACGAACTCGTCCGGAACGCCCATGCTCCGCATTTGACGAATGGACTCCCACGTCGAATCCATGGTGTCGTTGTAGAGGTCGAACGCTTCCGGCGCTTCTTCCAGGATGGAGGGGATGATATAGTCCGGTTCGTCCACGAGATGGGCCGAGAGCACGGGCCGGGAAGCGGGAGTCATGCGGTGGCGCTGATCCTGGGAGTCGGCGGTGTGGCTGAGCTTCTTCATAAACGTGTACGAAGGATGGTAAAGAGCACGGGTGAGTTTGCCGTGCGTTGTCAGTACCAGCGATTCCCCGAGGAGGGGATTCCTGCCGGGATCAAGCGCAAGATTGATGGCTTCCTCGTCGGAAAGAGAGGATGAATGCTGACCGAGCACTTCCCGCACTGCCCGGGCCAGGGTTTCCTCGGCACGCGCGGAGAAATCGAC
>JAADGX010000082.1:2806-7026 GCA_013152135.1 Chlorobiota bacterium | reverse complement strand
GTATCCCGGCTACGCGACAGATGGCCTCTTCGCGGGACCGGCAGTGGACTTGTTGTTCTGGAAATGGGAAAGAGGAAAGGAAAACATCAGCACGACGTTTGTCAATGTCGGTGGAGAGCTGGGTTTCAAGTGGTCGAAGAACCAATATTTCATCGAGCCGGTGTTTGTTCTTCAATTCAGTTTTGGAAAGGCGGAAGCCGAAGACGGCATTGCCAACAGTTACGGAGATGGTTTCGAACCGGCGCTGCGGATGAATTTCGGTTTGAAATGGTGATCTGGTAAAATCGGATCGGCGTTGCTTCGAGGGAAGAAGCCGATCATGTCTGTAGTTTACCCGGACAAATGCTCTGCTCACGGAAGCATGTGTCCGGTTTTTTTTATGGCTGTTCTTTGAAGCGCCTCAAGACGTCAAGTGTATAGTCGATGTCATACTCGGTGTGATCGGCGGAAACCTGGAACCGGATTTCCTCGTCGCCCCGTGGTACTACCGGGTAGTTGAGGCCGGTGGCCAGGATGCCGTTCTCGGTCAGGAACCGGACACAGGCGGCGGTGCGTTCCGTGTTTCTGATCATGAGCGGAACCACGGGGTGATCGCTTTCGATGATCTCGTATCCAAGTCCGACCAATCCTTGTTCGAAACGCTTGGTCAGGGTATGCACCTTTCGCAGCAGTTCCCGCCCGGTTTCGCTGTCCAGTATATCCAGCGCTTTCATGGCGGCGTTTGCTTCCGCCTGCGTGATGGGATTGGAATAGATGTAGAACGGCGATGATTCTCTCAGGTAGGATATGACAGTCGCGTTGGTCGTGACGTAGCCGCCGTTGACTCCCAGCGCCTTGCCCAGTGTGGCGATGAGGATATCCACGCCAGTGGCCCCGGTATATTCCTCGGTTCCCCGCCCGGTTTCGCCGAACGCGCCGATGCCGTGGCTGTCGTCGACAATGGTAATAATGCCTTCCTCGAAATCATCGTTGTATTTCTTCGCCAGCTCGCTGATAACATCCAGCGGCGCATAATCGCCCCGCATGCTGAAAATGCCGTCTGTAATAACGAGAAGTCTCCGTCCCTTGCCCTTCGCCGCGAGGATCTTTTGCTCCAGGTCGTTCATGTCGAGGTGCGCGTAGATTTCCTTTTCGGCCGGGCGGGAGAGACGGATAGCGTTGATGATGCAGTTGTGATTCAATGCATCGCTGATGACGATGGTCTCCTTGTCAATAAGCGGAACCAGTGTTCCCATCACGGTGGCGTAAGCAGAACTGAAAATCATCGCGGCTTCACGCCTGTGAAACGTGGCCAGCCTTTTTTCCAAGGCTACGTGATGTTTGTACGTGCCGCTGATAAACCGGACGGCACCGGGCCCCGCGCCGAACTCCCGGGCCGTTTCTTCCTCGGCGGCAATGACTTCTTTTCGAAGCGACATACCGAGGTAGGAATTGGAGTTCATCCGGAGGAATTCCTTGTCGCCAAAACCCTCGATGAAGTATCGCGGGCCTTTCTCACCTTCGGCTGGTTTGACCCCTGTGACGACAAGCTCGTCTCCTTTGCGTGTTCCTTTTGATTCCAGCTCTTTCAGTTTTTCATGTAAAACTGATTGCAATCGTGTTATCGGCATGTGAAGCTCCTGTCCATGTATTCTGATTTCTGAATAAATCTATTGGTTCACGGTTTCCGATGGTTGGAGTTTTAATCGAAGTTTCTCCAGCATGTCCCGTGTCATGGCGTCAAGCGTGAATACGGGAGACCAATCCCATTCTTCACGCGCAGCACTGTCATCAAGGCTGTCGGGCCACGAGTCGGCGATGTCCTGGCGCACGGGATCGACGTCGTATTCCATGATGAAGCCGGGGATAATCTCCCGGATCGAAGCTGCGATGTCTTCCGGTGTAATACTCATGGCGGTGACGTTGAAGGCATTACGGTGCTTAAGTCGCGATGGATCCGCTTCCATGAGATCAATGGCCGCCTTGATTGCATCAGGCATGTACATCATGTCCAGGCGCGTGTCTTCAGCCAGGTAACACGTGTATCGCCCATGCTTAATCGCTTCGTAGTAGATCGCTACCGCGTAATCGGTCGTTCCTCCTCCCGGCAGTGTCTTGTAGGAGATGATACCGGGGTACCGAACGCCCCTCGTATCGACACCGTACTTGAAGAAATAATAATCGCATAAAAGTTCGCCCGCCACCTTCGTGACCCCGTACATGGTCGTCGGTCTTTGAACAGTGTCCTGGGGCGTTCTTGTTCGCGGTGTTCCCGGTCCGAAGGCTCCGATCGAACTGGGCGTGAACACGCTGCACTGGTATTCCCGCGCGACTTCCAGGACGTTGACGAGACCGTTCATGTTGACGTTCCAGGCAAGTTGGGGATTCCCCTCGGCTTTTGCAGAGAGGATGGCTGCGAGGTGATATATAGTATCGATCCGTTGCTTCTTGACGACCTCGCCGATCTGCTCTGCGTACAAGCAATCCACGAACTGGTATGGTCCGGCGTCGAGGACGTCCTGGCTGGGATCGGCGATGTCGGTGGCAATGACGTTATTTGTGCCATAGCGGGCGCGAAGTTCATCGGTGAGATCGGAACCGATCTGTCCGAGAGCGCCCGTGATTAAAATGCGTTGCATGAATTGTCTCCTGAGAATGCGCTCGTTATCGAAAAGTGGAGCACATCGTAAATGGTGAGGTTCTGCTGTTGCATACGTGGACGAAGCGAGCGTTTCTGCGAATTGCAGAAAAACCGGCGGCGATTGAATCCACCAAATCTTGATACTCGCGGAAGATCTTGAAATTCCGCGTCAAAAAAATTCGTCAATTTCCCTGTCATTTCAAAAAGCAGGAGAGAAAAGATACGATGCTGAGGAGCGGCGACGCTCAATCTACTGCCTCATATTCACCCCGATGCCAATGAATCCTGCCTCGGAGGTGTGCCGGTTACGCAACGGGAAGAACCACCAGAGGGTGGAATCAATGCCGCGAATCCTGAACGCGTTTAGTACCTGTCCGTTCCCGGTCACGGTCTGGATGAGCGCTGCATCTGCTTCGGATGAGAACTGGTCCAGGAAATTCTCGTTCAGGTTCACCGGCCAACGGAAAAGAGATTTCGCCCTGGAGTTTACGTATCGTATCACCCCGTCACGGTCGCATACAATCACGGCAGCCGGGGCCTCCTGGATAGCGGTAAATGATTTTCGACTGGCTTCCAGGGCCTGTACGAGCTCATTGATTTCCTCGATATTCGAACGGTATGCAATACGGCCGGTGGCGCCGGATCGCGCTTCCTCCTCGAGGAGGTTGATGATATGAACGAGCGGGTAGGCTACACTGCGAGCGGCTATGCTGGCGATCAAACCCGCCACCCCGAAGAGAAACAATACTACCGGTACCAGGACGACCAGGTCGTGTTGCAAAAAGTAACGAATACTCGAAGAAAAGAGGTACTGCACGACGAAGAAGCACACAGCCAGTGTTGCAACCAGCAGGAAGAAATGGGAGAGCAGCGAGACGTGGAAAACATTGGGAGCTTGTTTTTGTTTACTCATTGCTGGCGTGACGCAACTGGTATTCCGGCTGAATTATGCATAGTGTTCGACATCAAACCCCGCTTCACGAATACTGTTGGCAATTCGGACCAGTTCTTCCTCCGGAAGTTTCTCCAATCCCGGAAATGGCGGTTCCCTGTCGATGGAGTACACCATGATGAATTGCGGCGATACGACGCGGTAGTGTTCGATCATGGCTCCAAGTTCATCGGGCGTAGTGTTGTCTATTTCCACGCCTCCCGCGTTGCCGCGGAGAAAAAGCGATTGGATGATCAACTTGCCGCTGAACGCTTTCATGCGCTTCACGATTTCAGCGAGCGTGATGTTTGTGACCGGTTGGGCGATCTTCCGGAACATCTCTTCGCTGCCTGCGTCGATCTTCATGATCGGTTTGTCCACCATCATGAGAGCTTCGAGCACTTGCTTCTGGTGCAGTGTGGCGGCATCGGAAAGCACGGCGACAGCGGCCTGCGGATAGTATTCGTTGCGCAGTTGCAGTGTTGCTTCGATGATACTCTTGAAGTGCGGATGGAGAGTGGGTTCGCCATTTCCGGCAAAGGTCAGGGTATCGATCGGCTTGCCTTCGCGTTGCATGCTTTGAAGACGTTCTTCGAGCTCGTGGATGAATTCCTCTACCGTGGGCAGAGGGACTTTTTCCCCCCTCGGATCGTTCAAACCGCATTCGCA
>JAADGX010000082.1:0-2800 GCA_013152135.1 Chlorobiota bacterium | reverse complement strand
CAATTGAAATTGCATACTTTGTGACCAGCGGGCAGAATGTTGAGCCCGAGACTGTGTCCAAGCCTGCGCGAGAAAACGGGACCGTAAACGATGCTTTTCCAAAGAAACATTCGCTTGTCCTATTCCTTCAGCAAGCTTTCCACCCGGTCCTCGGAACCGAGCAGCACCAGGATGTCGTTGTTTTCGATGACGGTCTCCGCCGTGGGCACGCCGATGATATAATCCTCGCCATCGCCTTCATGATGTTTGTTAGCCTTGTGCCGCTTGATGGTAATGAGATTGACGTGGAATTTCCTCCGCAATTGGATCTCTTGCAAGGATTTACCCACGAAAGTCTGCGGGGTTTTGATCTGTACGATCTGAAAATCCTCGGTGAGAGGGATCCAGTCGAGTATTTTTTCCTGGACCAGGCTCCGGGCCAGTCGTTCCGCCACGACTTCCTCCGGCGATACAATTTGGTGCACACCGACGAGTTTCAGGATGCGTGCGTGTGTATTGTCGGTAGCACGGGCGATGACTTTCCGGCAGCCGAGTTGAATGAGCAGGGCGCACGTGAGCACGTTTCCGGTAAAGTTTTCGCCAATGGAAACAATGGCCGCATCAAGATCCTGGAGCCCGATTGTTTTCAAGGCCTTTTCATCGGTGGCGTCCATGCGGATGGCGTGAGTCACATCATCCTTGATGGCTTCGACGTTTTCCATCTTTTGATCCACGGCGATAACTTCCGCTCCCATGGCGCTGAGCTCCCGCGCGATGTGCTCGCCGAAATATCCTAATCCAATAACAGCAAACCGGTTTGCCATAGCTTCTCCATCAGGCTACATAAACATGTTCCGAAGGATAGTCGTACCGTCCCTCGGGGATGTACTTCGAGAGGGCCAGCGCCAACGTGAGCGGTCCGACCCTGCCGACGAACATGGTGAAAATAATGATAAACTTGCCCGGAACGGTCAGGTCGGCCGTGATTCCCCGCGAAAGCCCCACCGTTCCAAAGGCCGACACCGCCTCGAATATGATATCGAGCACGGGCTTGCTTTCCGTTATCAACAGCAGGAAAATCGAAATCAACAGCGTGAGTATGCCGAAAGTGATCGCGGCATAGGCCCGAAGCACCGATTGCGAGGCGATCGTGCGCTTGAACGCCTCAACCTTCGTTCTGCCCATGACGGTGTTCCATGCCGCAATGGCGACCAGGGAAACCGTCGTGGTTTTAATACCTCCACCCGTGCCGCCAGGGGAAGCGCCGATGAACATCCAGATGATCATGAAGAACGCCGTCGCGGGTAATACCGCGCCGATATTCACCGTGTTGAATCCGGCTGTTCGGGTTGTGACCGATTGAAAGAAGGCCGCACTCAGTTTCTGTCCGAAATTCAGCGACTGCGCGGTGTTCGAGGATTCCAGGAAAAAGAACAAGACCGTACCGGCTACGATGAAGAACGCCGTGCTCAAGAGGACGATCTTCGTGTGCACCGTTAACCGGAGAGTGACCCGGAACTTGCGGTAACGGCGGACTTTGAATGCGTAGAAATTCGATAAGACGGTGAAACCTAAGCCACCTAAAATAATAAGGATAGCAAATTCCGTTACAAGCACAATGTTCCCACGTAATCCGGTCGTGTTAAGCCCGTCGCTGAACAGGGAAAAACCCGCGTTGCAGAAGGCCGAGATCGAATGGAACACGGAAAACAGCAATTTTTCCTTGCCGGAGGCGAACGTGTAATCGCCCCAGGAGTTGTAAATTACCAACGTTCCGAGCGCTTCGAAAGAAAAGGTCAGCAATATGATGCTGAAAATGGTTCGTTTGATCTTGTCGAGATTGACTTCGTTGAGAAACTCCCCGATCATGACCCGTTCCTTGACTCCCAGGTTTCCCGCAAAGAGAGCAAAGAATGTGGTAAATGTCATCAGGCCCAATCCACCTATCTGAATGAGTACCAGGATTATGGATTGCCCGAGTGGAGTGAACCGAGTCGCCGTGTCCACCACGATGAGACCGGTGACGCAAACGGCGGAAGTGGCGGTGAAAAAGGCGTCGACCAGGGAAATCGGTGTTGTCGTAGCTCGTGGAAGCAATAGAAGCGTGGTCCCGAGAAGAACAAGTATGGCAAAACTGGCCAGAAAAATACGCGCCGGTTGGATATTGCGCATGGACAACTTGCGGCTGTAACGCAACGTGCTTGAGATGATATTAAGGGCGATCGTAACCTGGACGACCACGATGAACAGCTTGCCGATGTCTTTCAGCCCCAGACTGGATGCCAGGAGGTTATACCAGTCTTTGGCGATGGGTTCGGAAATCACTAAAAGGAAGAGAACGACGGTGAGCAGGTACTCGAACCATCGCTCGAGCAAGAACGGCCAGCGCTGGGGGACGTACAGGAGCTTGATGAATTGCTGAAGGACGAACAGGGCAAAGATGACAAGATCCACGTATTCGAGAGCCCGCTCCGCTTCGGGAACCAGGTAGAAGCCATAGTCGAGAACAAGCGAGGCGACCGCGGCGATAAACAGCACGAACATGGCGTTGTTAAGCCACGCTCTAATCATCTGGAACTGTTTTTCGGATCGTTGTATCAATACGGGTTAAAATGAAATGTCGTCGTCTGCTCTATCCCGAAAAAGGTACGCAAGCGCGGTACGTATCGCAAACGTTTATGCATCTCGCGTGTTCTGTGGTCTGTGAAAACCCTCGGCGGTCGGCATGGGCAATTGATAATCCTTCGCGCTTTTTGTAAATTTGCACCCAGAATTAATTGTTTTACGGATTCCACGGCCTTCCTACATCATATGTCAAATC
>JAADGX010000069.1 GCA_013152135.1 Chlorobiota bacterium | reverse complement strand
TGGTGCGCAAGGGATTCGCGGACGGGAGCGTTGCGGGGTCGCTGTCGACGACGGGCGACGTGATCCGCGCAGGCATCCTGTGCATCGGCCTGGAAGAAGGTATCAACACCGTATCGAGCTTTTTCCTGATGGTGTTCCCGGAGAAAGTGTACGCTTTCGCCGACTGTGCCGTCCTTCCAGATCCCGACGAGGATCAGCTTGCGGATATTGCCGTCACCACGGCCAGGAACTACGGCAGGCTCCTGCGGGAAGAACCCCGTGTGGCCATGCTGTCGTTTTCCACGAGGGGAAGCGCCGAGCACCCAATGGTGGACGCCGTTCGCGAGGCTGTACGGAAAACCCGGAGCAAGAATCCGGATTTGCCGGTTGACGGCGAACTCCAGGTGGACGCCGCCATCGTGCCGTCCGTTGCCGAGCGGAAGGCGCCGGACAGTGAAGTGGCCGGAAGAGCCAACGTTCTCATCTTTCCCGACCTCAACGCCGGGAACATCGCCTACAAGATCGCGCAACGGATGGGCGGAGCCGAAGCCATCGGCCCGCTGGTGCAGGGGTTGCAGAAACCGGCGTTCGACCTTTCGCGTGGATGCAGCGTGGAAGACATCGTTAACGTGACGGCGTTCAACGTTGTCATGGGCATGGAATGAGTTGCTCCAAAGGGGACTCCTCCCAGTGGAAGCGAGAAGGAAGCAGGAAGGACGCGGGAATCATACCAGTCGGATGAACGTTGTGATAGATTGAATGCTTCCGGCCGCTCCAGTTAATCAGAAAGTATCAAGCAAAGGAAAGGTTACCCATGACAGGAAAAGCATTTCTCGTTTTATTCGTCGCTGTGCTTGGATTCGCGGGCTGTTCGTCCGACGATTCCGCGACCGGGCCGGCCCCGACGACCGAACGGTCTTTCGTGAACGACGTCCTGCCGATCTTCGCCCAGAATTGCAACGGCTGTCACGGCCAGGGCGGACCCGCGGTTGGCATTCTCGATCTTACCAAGAACACGTACCTCCGTCTGGTGAATGCGCCCAGCAACACCGCGGCCGGATGGAAACTGGTAGTGGCTGGGAAGCCGGACAGCAGCCTCCTGTATCTTAAGGTAGCCCTCGCAACGCCGCCCGTGGGTGTGCGGATGCCGAAGGACCTGACGCCGCTTCCGGGAACCGATATCATCAAGATCAAGGACTGGATTGAGCAGGGAGCGAAGAACAACTAGTCAGGAACGTAGTGGGCAGGTTTACAGGTTTTGTTCAAGAACGACAACACCCGCGGATTGATCGGTCAACCAAGACTCGAGTTGCGTGACGAGGGAACGGCGGATGCGCACGGTGTACGTGACCACGTCGCCGTAATCCTGGTCCACGATACGGCACGAGAATTTCTCCAGGGCCCGGTGGACTGTTTGCGTATGAGAAAAGGGAAAGTGAATTCGGCAGGTAAGTGTGATGTACCGGCGCTCCACGCGAGCGCGTTCGACCACGGCACGCGCGGCGTTGAAGTACGCGCGTCCCAGCCCGCCGACTCCGAGTTTCGTTCCGCCGAAGTACCTGACAACGATGACGCCGCAGTAAACCAGGTCGCGGGACGCCATGGCTTCCAGTATCCTGGCCCCCGCAGTGCCCGAGGGTTCGCCGTCGTCGCTGGTGCGCCATGTTTCGCCTCTCGCTCCGATGCGGTACGCGTAGCAATGGTGCGTGGCGTCATGGAAGCGTTTGCGAACGGTGGTCAGCCAGTCGTGGAATTCCGCCACGTCCGCCAGCGGGCGCAGGAACGCGATGAACCGGGAACCCTGGACTTTGATTTCCGCTTCCCGTTCACCGGAAACAGTCGCGTACTCGTCGGGATCGTTTCCACCCACCGCGGAATGTATATTGTCTGTCATACCTTTCAGATAATACAATGAGAAACGATCTAAAAACAAGACTTCGAAAGGAAAAGGGAGCTCACGCACCGTGAAAATTGGAATTACCTGTTACCCGACCTACGGTGGAAGCGGGGTGATCGCCACCGAGCTGGGAAAATCGCTGGCGAAGCGCGGTCACCAGATCCATTTCATCTCGTACGCGAGCCCGTTTCGTCTTTCCCACTACGTGGATAATATTTTCTACCACGAAGTCGAGAAGGCGACGTATCCCCTGTTTGAATTCAACCTCTACCCGCTGGAGCTGGCAAGCAAGCTGGCCGAAGTTACGGAATACGAGGGCCTGGACATCCTGCACATGCACTACGCGATTCCCCACGCGACAAGCGCGTTCCTGGCGCGGGAGATCGTCGGCAGGGACCGAATAAAGATCGTTACAACCCTGCACGGGACGGATATCACGTTGATCGGCCTGGAGCCGACGTTTCTTCCCCTGATGAAATTCACCATCCAACAGAGCGATGGGGTGACGGCGGTCTCCCGTTTCCTGAGAGAAAAAACGTTGACCAATTACGGTATCGACACGGACATAGAGGTCATACCGAATTTCGTTGACACGGAAGTGTACTTTCCGCAGGAGAACGGTTCCTTCCGCAAATCCCTGGCGAAGCACGGCGAAAAAATCATCGTGCACGTTTCGAACTTCCGGCCGGTGAAAAGAGTACCCGATGTCATCCGCGCGTTCCATATTATCCGTGAAAGCATTTCCTCGGTGCTGGTACTCGTGGGCGACGGCCCGGACAGGGGAGAATGCGAGCGGCTGGTGCGTGAGCTGGACCTCGCTGATGTTGTGAAGTTTCTCGGCAAGCAGGAAGCGCTCGCCGATATTTTGAAAGTCTCGGACATCTTTCTCATGCCCAGCCAATCCGAGAGCTTCGGGCTTTCTGCCCTGGAGGCGATGGCCTGCGGTGTACCCGCCATTACCACGAGCGTGGGAGGGCTTCCCGAATTAAACGTTCACGGCAGTACGGGCTACATCTGCGAAATAGGTGACGTGGAGCGCATGGCGAAGTACGCTATCGAGCTTCTCAGTTACCCGGAAAAGTACCGGCGTTTCAGCAGCGCGGCGAGAGAACGCGCCGTGGAGTTCGACGTCAGGAAAATTGTCCCGCAATACGAGAATTTTTATGAACGCGTCTTGTCAGGAAATTGACGCTTATTGCAAATATTTCCCGCTAAGGGCAAAAATTTCACCCTTCCAGGCTTTTGCCTTGAATCATATTCCCTTCTGGTATAACGTTTCTCTTGAAATCATGTAATAATCAGCAGTATTCCTACAGGTAGGTTCTCCTGGTGAGTTTAGGTATGATTATTGCAACGATTAACGATGGTAATAGTTTTCTGTCCCAGGAGGGTATGATGAAATTCATCGCACGGTTGCTTCGCGTAGTATTGAAAAAGAGCAAGTCCACTTCTGAAAAAGTGAAAAAAGTCTTGCCGCCTGATTCGATGCCCATGCTCGGAGGGGAGTTTCTTCCGTTCGTTTCGCGTATGCGCCCTCAGTCTCCGAAGTAATTCTGGTCAATCCAGGAATAAGTTTAGCGGGATACGGCCTGTTTCCCGTTATCTACCTTGATTTTTCACAACGGATAGCCGTAATTTGACAGGAATGGATCGACTGTCAAACAAGCGAATGAATAGACGACGACGTCACCACGGCGTCGTTTTTCGTATTCTTTTTCCTCTGCTTCTCGCCGGAGCTTCCGGGTGTGTGGTTTGGGACGGGTTTACATCCGGGTGGGACACGTTTACCGCGTATTTCAATATTTACTACAATGCCTCCAGACTTTATGATGAAGCGGTGGTGGAGGTTAACAAGCAACAAGCGAAACTGGGCCCCATGTCGGCACAGTCCGCATCCATCATGTGGAACATCCCGCAAAAAGCTTCGCAAAATTTTGTCAAGGTCATCGAGAAATGCTCGAAAATACTGGACAGGCACAAGACCAGCAGCCTGGTGGACGACGCTCTGTTGCTGGTCGGGAAATCGTACTGGTGGTTGCAGCAATACGGAAGGGCGGAGCGCAAGTTCAAGGAACTGATGGAACACTTTCCGAACAGCGAGTTGTACGCGGAAGCCCAGCTCTGGCTCTCGAAAACGTACTTCGGCGAAGCCCGTGACAAGGAAGCGCGTGATGAATTCCGGTACACCATTGAGCGCGCCTTGAAGGATGGGCAGGAGGAGATTGCCGCACAAGCCTATTTTGCGCTGGGAGAGATGGAGCACTATTTGAAAAACGACCAGGAAGCCGTCAAGGCGTATCGCGACGGGCTTTCCCTGGCTGGCGGCTCGAAATCACATCGAAATCACACGCCCGAACACAGTTCCAGTTGGCTCGCCTCGAAGAATCCCTGGGAAACAAGGAGGATGCCGCCCGTGCTTACCTCCGCGTCCTCGACCTCGACCCGGATGACGACTTGCGTCTTGCCGCCGAACTCCAGTACGCGCGTCTGGCACGTGAAACCGGGGACATTCGCGAATCCATGGCCGTTCTCGAAGACATGCTTGACAACCCGGATTATCTTGACAACCAGGGAGAAATCCAGATCGAGATTGCTCACGGACTGGCCGCCCAGGGGAAAATCGACGAGGCTTTTGCATTGTACACGATGATTGATTCGACGTACAAAAACAAGCCGGAAGCGGCTGAAGCGTTTTACGCGATCGGGCGTATCTATGAAACGGTGTACAAAGACCTCGATAACGCCGCCGACAATTACGAAAAATCCAAACTCGCCTACGCTTCCTCGCCCACCGCAAAGCTGGCCGGTAAACGCGCCAAGGACCTCCAGGAATACCGGAAACTCCGAAACAAGATATTCGACACGGACACACTCCTCTTCTACGTGATGAACCCGGACAGCCTGGCTGTTCGCGACTCGTTGCAGGCGCTTGCCGACAGCCTGGAGCGTGAAAAGAGATTGAAGGAAGGTCCATCCGAGGATGAATTGATGGCGCGTCGCAAGCAGATGGCGCGGTCGCGACGACGCCCTCACGGGAGAAATACCGGTATTACCAGCATCGACGAACCAACGAGGACGGTCGCCGCGGGAAACCTGAATCTCACTCGCCAGCAGGTGTACAAGAAAGCGGACCAGCCGGCCTACCGGCGGCTTGATTTAAGCAAAGTACCGGTCGATTCACTCAAACACGCACTTGCTCTTCTTCGGTTCAACATGGGCGGCATCATGTACAATAAAGTAGGAATGCTCGATTCCGCCCGGTATTTCTTTTTGCTCGCCATGGAGGACAGCCTGGGCACTTCCCGTCGCGCTCAAGGCTACTACTTCCTCGCGCAAATAGACCGCGACCTCGGCAAGGAGAAGGAAGCGATCGCCCGGGAAGATGAACTTTTGAGGAGATTCCCGGATTCTCCATATGCGCGACAGGTTCTCAAGGACCGAAATCTCCCTGTTCCTCCGGACAGCGCGGAGGTGATCCGCAAGGAGTACGACCTTGCCGCCTCTTACCTTGAGCGCGGGGAATATGAACGGGGGATCCAGGAACTCCAGCGGTTCATCGAACGGTTTCCCATGAGCGAGGAATGCGCCCGCGCGCACCTTGCCATCGGCTTGACTTGTGAATTGGACCTGGGCGACTCCGCCAGGGCCCTGTCTGCTTACAGGGAATTGATCATGAAGTATCCCAAGTCGCCGTGCGCGGAGCGGGCGAAGAAAGTCGTGGAGACCATCCGAAAATTCCAACTTAAACAGGGCATGTATGCCGAACGGAAGGCCCTGCGGGATTCCATCATACAGCAATATCTTAACGGTGTTGCCGCCGATCCACCAATGGAGTACATCAACGATCCACGCGTGCTGGAACATTTGAAAAAAACGGACCCCGATCGCTACAGGGATATCATGCGGGAGTTGGAAGAGAAGAAACGCATGCGCGAAAAAAATGAACCGGGTGAATTCCCACCGGGTGAATTCCCGCCGGGTGAAATGCCGCCGGATGGAATGCCACCGGGTGAAATGCCGCCGGGAGGTGATCCGGGCGCCCCACCTGGCCTGCGGGAGGACCAGCCGCCACCGGAACCGGGTGGTGGCGAACCTACTCCCGAACGCGGACCCGGCGGACAGGGTGCGTGCCTTCCCGTTTCTCTTCATGACTACAGGCTAACGGCATGAATAAATTTCAGCGTGAAGTCGCCATTACTCGCAACGAGCCAGTGGCGAGGGACACCTACGCCCTGCGCGTACATTTTCCCGAGTTGTCGGCGATAGTGGAACCGGGGCAGTTCGTGACGATGCGGGTGAACGATACACTCAACCCGTTGTTGCGCAGGCCGTACAGCGTATCGAGGCCGATCGGTGATGAATGTGAATTCCTTTACTACGTTATCGGGAAAGGGACGAGAATCCTTGCGCGAAAGAGGGTGGGGGATACGGTAAACATTCTGGGACCCCTGGGCAATTCCTTCGGTTTTAACGGCGATTACGAAACGGCGGTCCTCGTCGGTGGTGGCATCGGTGTGGCGCCTTTTCCGTTCCTAACCAGTCGGCTGGTTGATCACGGAAAAAAGGTGGTAACGTTCCTTGGCGCGCGGACGGCGGAAATGGTTTTATCCGATAATCTCGTAAACCTCCAGGTTGCAACCGACGACGGAACGGCCGGTTTTCACGGTACCGTCGTGGATTGCATGGATGATTGGTTCGGCGCGCATTCGGTTGCGAAACCAAAGATATTCTCCTGCGGTCCGACGCCGATGCTCGCCGCAGTTCAGTCCTGGTCCCTGGGAAGGGGAATACCCTGCGAACTCAGCCTCGAATCGGAGATGGCGTGCGGGTTCGGAATATGCCAGGGATGCCCGGTCGAACACCGCCACGCGGAACGCACGTATGCTCTCGTCTGTACCGACGGCCCGTGCTTTAACGCCGAAGACATTACCTTCAAGAGGCCGTGATGAAAACATCGCTTGACATCGGCTCGCTGCATCTCAAGAACCGCGTTCTCGTCGCTTCGGGTACGTTCGGGTACGGCACGGAAGCGGCGACGTTCACCGACGTGACCTTGGGCGGTATCGTTACCAAGTCGGTGAGCCTGGAGCCGCGGGCCGGGAATCCCCCCAGCCGTATAGCGGAAACGGCGTCGGGTATGCTGAATTCCATCGGTCTTGCCAACGTGGGTGTGGAAGCGTTCCTGCGCGAGAAAATGCCGCCCTTGCGCGAGCTCGATACGGCGATCATTGCCAACATCGCCGCAAGCTCGGTGAACGAGTATCTCGAAGTGATGAAGAGGATGGAGGATGAACCGGGCATCGACGCGTACGAGATAAACGTCTCGTGTCCCAACGTGAAAGATGGGGGATTGCAGTTCGGAACCAGTTGCTCAGCCACGGCGGAGGTCGTGCGCGCCCTGCGTCCGCACACGCGCCGCCCGCTGATCATCAAACTCACACCCAACGTGACGCGTATTTCGGAATTCGCCCTCGCCTGCCAGGAGGAAGGAGCGGACGCGGTTTCGATGATCAATACGCTTGTTGGTATGTCCATCAACATCTACACCCGGAAGCCGAAACTCTCCACGGTGACCGGTGGATTGAGCGGACCCGCCATCAAGCCGGTTGCCCTTGCCAAGGTCTTCGAAGCGTCGCAAGTGGTGAGTATTCCCGTCATAGGTATCGGGGGCATTGCTTCGTGGGAAGATGCCGTGGAATTTCTTCTGGCCGGGGCGTCTGCCGTACAGGTTGGAACCATGAATTTTATCGACCCGGATACGGGAGTGAAAATCACCCGTGGTATGGAGGAGTATGCAAGAAAGACAGGTCTCGATAGTCTTGACGAACTGGTCGGCGCCATGGTTTTGCCGGAAGGTGCTTCCGCACCGGGAATCATGAAGTCCTCATCCAAAGGCCATGACTGATTCGCCGCGCGCATGAACACTCTCCAGACCGATACGTGGAATACCGTTTACCGTTTTGAAGAGACTCCTTCGAGGAGATTTTGCGCAGGATTAGGTGATGGTCGGCCCGCCCTTCGACTGCGCTCAGTACGGGGTGATAGGTGGTTCGCCCTTCGACTCCGCTCAGGGCTACGGGGGATAAACGACGAAACGGGAGGAGGAAAGTGAGCGCGGCGAAAGTTGCGCTGGTAACCGGTGCGGGGCACCGCCTGGGAAGACATATCGCCTGCGGCCTTGCTGAAAATGGCTATGACTGCGTGGTTCATTATCATCGCGCAAAAGCGGAAGCAGAGGAGACCGCGCGGCAGATTCGCAAGAGAAAGCGCAACGTCGTCCTGGTGCGGGCGGACCTGGCGACAATGGATGGCATCGCCACGGTGGTGGGAGCAGTACGGGAATTCACCGAGTACCTCCACCTGCTGGTCAACAACGCCGGTGTCTTTCCGAGCGCCGCGTTTGAACAGGTAACGCCGGAGATCTTCGACCACGCTATCAACGTAAATGTCCGAAGCGCGTTTTTCCTGTCGCAGCAACTGTTACCCTTACTTCGCAACGCCCGCGGATCCTCCATCATAAATATTGCCTCGGCGGGGGCGTACCAGACGTGGACGAATCATATCCCGTACAATATCAGCAAGGCAGGCCTGGTTATGCTGACACGCGCGCTGGCGAAGACCCTGGCGCCGGACATCCGGGTCAACGCCGTCGCTCCCGGCGTCATTGTCGTACCGGGTGAGCCGGTACGGAAAGAACTCTCTCCGGAACGAATCCCTCTCCGCCGTCACGGCCTCCCTGATGATATCGTCAAGGCGGTCTTGTATCTTGCCGAGGATGCGTGTTACCTTACGGGTCACGTTTTACCGGTGGACGGTGGAATCATTGACATAAAGTAGAGAAGCGATACCATGAGTGAATACCCACACCTCGGAGTGAAAGCATACAAGAACCTGGAATTCCTGAACAGCCCGGATGCCCGTGTCATTCGACTGCTGGCGGAATATCTTGAGCCCTTGCGTCGCCTGCGCCAACAGCAGGTGAGGGATACGATCGTGTTTTTTGGATCGGCGCGATTGAAATCCACCGAGGATGCCAACAAGGAAAAGGAAGAAGTGCTGGCTGGTATCAACGCCCGCAAACCAAAGGACCCGACGCCGGGGCAGCTCGAACTTTTGAAACGCGCGGAAACGCATCTCACCATGGCTCATTACTATGATGAGGCCGTGGAGCTTGCGCGCCTGTTGACGGAGTGGAGTTTGAGTATTTCCGATCCGCAGCGTATGATGATCATGTCAGGCGGTGGTCCGGGCATCATGGAGGCGGCGAACAGGGGAGCGCAGCAGGCGGGTGGTCGTTCCATAGGATTGAATATCAGCCTGCCGTTCGAACAGGATTCCAATCCGTACATTCCGCCGGAGCTGAACTTCGAGTTTCATTATTTTTTCATGCGAAAGTTCTGGTTCGTGTACCTTTCGAAAGCAGCCGTGGTATTCCCCGGGGGGTTCGGGACGCTGGATGAGCTCTTCGAAGTCCTGACGTTGATTCAGACGCAGAAACTGCGGAAGAAAATTTTCGTGATTTTGTATGGAAAGGAATTCTGGAATGAGGTCTTGAATTTTGATAAACTGGTGGAATTCGGCGTCATCAGCAAAAGCGACCTCGATCTGTTCAAACTATGCGACTCGCCATCACAGGCGTTTTCATACCTTAAAACAAGTCTTGAAGATGAGTACCTGATTCGGGGATGAAGATCGTTACATCGTTCTCGATTGATCGTGGGACGAGCACCTGAGATTTCATACACGTTCCCTGGTATAATTCATCAGTTCGCCTATTCCACCTTTTCCGCCTTGTATTCCCTCGTTCATGAAAGTATATTATTCATGATTGTACGTAACAGTACAAAGTGTCCTGGGGGTGCATTGGCTTCGACGAAGAGAAGGATGCTTGGAAACGCGTGCCGTGCGGTCCGCGAGCACGATAATCCCGCGGAAAGGCATTACAACTGCCGACTATAATTACGCACTGGCTGCTTAATTAATTAAGCAGTCCGTCTCCTGCTGTTTTGCCCGTGGAGGAGCAGAGAGACGCCGCAAACACGGGCTGGGTCGCCAAGTTTCCGGGGAGGTGACCGAGATTATTCTCCGGAATAGCCGACCGGGAATCCTGTCGATCGGAGTCCCGGAAGGCGAAACCCAATAGATCGACTACGCACGTAGCCTGGTTCCAGGGTTCGCTCTTCGGACGGGGGTTCGATTCCCCCCACCTCCACCAGCCTTCGCAAAGGTTTCGGCTTAACAGCCGGAGCCTTTTCTTTTTATGCGGACGTCGCTTTAGGAGACAGGGGCCAATCGCTTGTACGACACATGGTTATACGAGTTACCTAACCGCAAAAAACGCAAAGCGGGTAGATTTGAAAATTGAGATTTGCGCTATTCGACGGCTAATTGAAAAACCAGCGTATGAAAAACGCTGTGCCAAAGGAGACCAACGAGATGGAAGTGTCGTCGTTCTTTTGATAAAAGAGCATCAACTCGCCGCCCAGGCTGAATTGCCGCGTGAGGTAATACTCGGCGCCGTTGACAATCCCCATCGAAATAACCGTATAGGAATCATCTGAGTCCTGGTAAGAGCCTGTTCTTGTCTCGTTGACCATGTTGACAGCGAAACGCGTCCCCACGCTGAACTCCACTTTGTTGTCTTCTTTGTTAGCGGGAAACAGGTATAGAAACCCCGCTCCGAACGCCCACATGGTAGTGCTGACCTTGTAGTCTTTGTCTTTTGATACATTTGTATACCAGATCATCGGCTCGATTTTGAAAGACTCGCCCACCTTCATGGGAATGTAAAATGCCGGTGTCGGGTACTTGTTGAGGGAGATGATGTTAGACCCGCTGGGAAACAAGCTCAATGGCGAGAAACTCACTCCCAAGCCTATATGGGTGGTGATTTCTTTTGTCGTGTCTTGTTCCCACGGGGATGACTTTGGTGCGTCCTGTCCCAACGCGGGGAACGAGGAATACAAACACAACAGGCTGAACAGCACGAACGCTTTTTTCATGGTATCCTCCACGGCCGTCAAAGATATGAATTGAGAGAACTCGTTCACGTGGAAGATACATCA
>JAADGX010000298.1 GCA_013152135.1 Chlorobiota bacterium | reverse complement strand
GAGGGCCCCGATGTAAGCGAAGATCGTCCACACGATGCCGATGTTCCTCGCCTGCCGTGCCTGCCGCGTGTCCCTGATGGCCATGAACCGCATGCTCAACTGGGGTTGGCCGCCGAGGTACCCGAAGAACCACGAAAAGCCTCCCATGATAACGACACCGGCGGCGAATCCTTCCGCGGCACCGGTGAGCGACGTGTATCCCGATCCCGCCCGTTCGAGCGCCTGTGGTATGGACTGGGCGAAAATGTCGGGGTTCCCTGCGATGGCAATAATCCCCACGATGGGCCCGACGACCAGTGTGGTGATCATGACGAGGGATTGGACGACGTCGGTATAGACCACGCTGCGGAATCCGCCGTACACCGTGTACGGGATGATAACAACAGCGGTAAGGAGCATCCCGAGCGCGGGAGAAATGCCGAACATGGTGTGGAGCGTCTTGCCGCCGCCGAGAAACTGGGCGCCCACGTAGAAGAAGAAAAAGAACACGATGGTGGAACTGCTGACGAGTCGCAGCCATTTTTCCCGCTCGCCGTGTTTTCGCGCGATGTAGCCGGTAAACGTGTTCACCCGGTACTTCTCGGCTTCGTCCCGCAGACGCCAGGCGATGGCGCTCCAGGCGGTGATGATGCCGGCGACGCAGCCGACCGCCGTCCAGACGCCGGTCAGGCCGGATGCGTAGGCAAAACCGGGCAGACCAAGGAGAGCCCAGGAGGACTCGCCGGTCGCCCGTTCCGAGAGAGCGGCCGCCCATCCGGGAAGGTTCCTGCCCGCGATGGCATAATCAGCGCCGGTCTTGACCTTGCGCCCCTGGTACAATCCCCACGCGATGAGCAGGCCGAGATACGCGGCCATGACCACGAGAATCTGCGTCTGGTGTTCCATGGGTTTATCCTCGATTCGTATCGAAGTAAGGTGTTGAAGTAGGTGGCAACAAAAAGCCGCCCGGAAGGCGGCCGATTCGGAATCCGAAGAGCGTTACGCCAGGACTTCCGAGGCGATTTCCACGTGGTGGATCCACCCGTGCGCGTCTTCTTTCTCGCCGTATTGGATAGCGGTTATTTCATCGTAGAACTTCTGGGCGACGGGACCGATCTCGAAATTGTTGATGATCACTTCGTCGTCCCTGTACCGGAGCTTGCCGACCGGGGAGATCACGGCGGCGGTGCCGGTGCCGAACATTTCCTGCAACGTTCCGTCTTTTGCGGCGGCAAATACTTCTTTTATCGATATTTCCCGCTCGGAGACGTTCATTCCCCACTCCCTGCCCAGGGTAAGAACCGAATCGCGCGTGACGCCGGGCAGGATGGTGCCGCTCAGCGGCGGCGTAACGAGTTCGTCGTTAATGAGGAAGAAGATATTCATGGTGCCGACTTCCTCGATATACTCGTGGTGGATGGCATCGAGCCACAGGACCTGCGTGTAGCCCATTTTCTTGGCTTCGCGAGCCGCGTACAAGCTGGCCGCGTAATTTCCGGCCGTCTTGGCGGAGCCGGTTCCTCCCTTCACGGCCCGGACGTACTTGTCTGTGGCCAGGATCTTCACCGGGCTGAGGCCTTCTTCATAATAGGAAGCCACGGGAGAGGTCATGATAAGAAAACGGTAGGTGTCGGACTCCTTGACCCCGAGGAAATTCCCGATCGAGTAGATGAGAGGCCGGATATACAGCGCATGGCCGCGCTGCCTGGGAATCCAGTCGTAGTCGATTTGGACGAGCAGGTCGATGGCTTCGGTAAAGTACTCCTTTTCAAAGACCGGGATACACATGCGCTCGCAGGAATTGAGCAGGCGCGTTGCGTGCTTGTCGGGCCGGAAAACGTTGACACCGCTTTTCGCATAGAATGCTTTCAGGCCCTCGAATACGGTCTGACCATAGTGCAACGTGGTATTTGCCGGTTCATGAGGGATGGGTTGGTAAGGTATGATCTCCGGAGAGTGCCACCTTCCATCTTCATACACCATCTGGAACATATGATCCGAGAATTGCAAGCCAAAGCCCAAACGATTAAAATCCACCGTGTCCAACCGGCTGGCGGTAGTTTTGCTGACAGTAATTCGCTGATTCATAGCTGATCTCATTTTATATGGAAAGCAGAACGGCTTGGTTTAAACACCTAGCAATACAATTTACACCTTTTTTTGAATTTTCCCAGCGATTACTTGCCAAAAGTACCTTTTTTATCGAAAAAACGGTTGATTATGACGAAAAATGTACTTAAAGCTTGTATCCGATGGTCCTCAGGAACGTGTGCCGCTCCGCGATGTCGTTTTCGGTCTCGATGCCGTTGCACATCACCCCGTCCACGACGCCCAGAATCGCCCGACCCTGGTCCGTTTCACCAATTATCACTTCCACGGGGTTCGCGGTGGCGCAGAATATCCGGCACACCTCGGGCACGTTCTTGATCACGTTCAGGACGTTGACGGGAAATCCTTCCCTGAGAAAAATGATGAAACTGTGCCCGGCGGACAGCGACAAAGCGTTCTTCTTGGCCAACTCGATCAGCTCGCCGTCGTTGCCCACCCAGCGCACCAGCGCTTTCTGCGACGCTTCACAGAACGCAATGCCGAATTTCATGGCGGGGTTGGTCTGTACGATGGCTTCGTAGAGATCCTCGACGGTCTTGATGAAGTGCGAGTGGCCGAGGATGAAATTCAATTCTTCCGGCTTCTCTATACGAACGGTCAATAACTCCATGGCTGTTCCCTTTTGTCAGGTGAATGCACGGTGAGGTGTACAGAACTTCTCCGGATCATCGCTCCCGCGGCGGGCAATAGACCCATCACCCTGTCCGCGGGTACTTGTCCCCTCCCGGGGCTATGAATTGTCGTATCGCGGTGGAATCAAAGGATGCTGTCCAGGGCATCCTGGTCGAAGCCGATCGTTGCTCCCTTGGCGGAGACAACCAGCGGCCGCTTCATGAGCATGGGCTCGGTGGTGACGGCCTGGATGATTTCCGCCTTCGTCATCTTCGGCGCTTTGTCTTTCCACCCGCCTTCCCGGTACGCGCCGCCTGACGTGTTGAGCAGCTTCTTCGGCTCGGAAATCCGGGTGGCTGCTTTCTTTACGTGGGTCTTCGGCGGCGGCGATTCCCGCACGTCGATGAACTGGTACGGGATGTTCCGGGAATCCAGGAACTTGAGGGCTTTTCGCGTGGTGCCGCACGTTTTCAATCCCCATACTTTCACTACAGGTTTTGTTGCCATGAGATTCCTTCCAAGGGTGAAACAAGGTGGCTAGAGACGGTAACGCGCTCAAATGTACGCACGAAACGGGTTTCCTTCAAGTCCTAAACCGCTGCCCCTCCACGGTCAGCGGGCTGTAATGGAGAACATGCGCGACAGAGTTTTCGAACCCGATTCCAGGACGATGATGTATTTCCCAGCGGGGAGCGTGGAAACGGGCAACCTGATCGACCAGGAACCCGGTTCGTACGCCCGCGCGGCCGGAACAAGCATGCGCCTGCCGCGGACGTCGTACACGGAAAGGGAAAAACTCTCCGGGCTGAACACCGGTACCGTGATCGTGCCTCCGGCTGACTTCGCCACCGGGTTGGGGTAGAGCGCGTCCATTCGCGGCGCCGATCCCGGGACGGCGGGCAGCTCGACCACGGGGTAGAAATGCTCGCTGCCGTCGAAGTCGATTTGCCGCAGCCTGTAGGCGAGACCCGATGGGCGCGGAAAAGGAACCTTGTCCCGGTATGTATACGCGTGCCTGTCGACCGTCGTCCCGTTACCCGGCACGAACCCGATGGTCGTAAAGGAGTCCGAAGCCGTTTTGCGCTGGATTTCGAACCCGTAATTCCCGGTCTCGCTTGCCGTGATCCAGTGCAACGTGACTCCACCCTGCGATTCCCTGGCGGTAAACGAGAGCAGCTCCACCGGGACTATTCCCAGTTCGTCTGCGCCGACGTCGTACGCGTTTCCGGCGGGACGGGGCTGACCTTCGAAATCGACCGGGACCAGGTTGCCGAGGTTCACCCCCGCGTCGATGGCGGAAGACCCGGAGGCGAGGTGCAGGTCTTTCTGTGCCTGGGGGCCTCCCGGCTTGACGAAGTCGGCGTTGGAAGCGACGAGGTTGGCCTGGTTCTTAATAAACGTCGCTCCGTCCCTGAGGCGGACGATGGGTTCGTACGGATTCGACGGAGCCCGCTTGACCAGGTTGTTGCGCACGTCGCCGGTGGACTGGGGAAACCGGAGCTGGATGGTGAGCACGCATTCGAA
>JAADGX010000309.1 GCA_013152135.1 Chlorobiota bacterium | reverse complement strand
GGAAGCGCTCTCATGGAAATGAAACCGGCCATTTTATTTATCGCGTGTAGTGATTCTATGGTCAGGATTATTTATCTTAAACGATTAGATATTTCGTCAAGTCAAAACCTACCGGATTCCAGGTGAACCAGAAAGTTACTTCATCCATTCTCAAGTTTGACTTCCTCATGCGAATGCGCAACCGCCACTTTCTCGTGTTCGATATCGTCGTGTTGCTGGTTGTGCCGGTCATCGCCATGTGGATACGCATGGACGACTTCGATTGGATTGCCAACTACGGGCACGTCGTCCTGGCGTTCATTCTCGTGTCCCTCGTGGTCAAACTCACTGTCTTTTTCATCAGCGGACTGTACAGGCGTTACTGGCAATACGCGAGCGTCGAAGAGATTTCGCTGATCCTGCTGTCTATCACCGTTGCCACGTTCGTGCTCAACATCATGTTCTGGTGGATCATTCCGTGGCTCGATCTCTTCAAGAAAGAATTACCGAAGTCCATGGTCGTCGTGGACTGGTTCCTCACCGTGGGATTCGTCGCGGGCATACGTCTTGCCGCCAGGGTCTACTACTCGGAAAGGCGGAAGAGGGAGCGTAGCGGTCCGAAGCACAAGGTGTTGATTATCGGGGCGGGGAACTCCGGTTCCATGCTGGTTCGTGAAATCAAGCTCAATCCCAACCTGGGCGTGGAACCCGTCGGTTTTATCGATGACGATCCCCGCAAGCAGAATTACATTATTCACGGCCTCCCCGTGCTTGGCACCCGTACGGATATCCCCCGAATCGCTCAACAGCTCAATGCCAACCAGCTTATCATCGCCATGCCCAGCGCACCCGGCAGCGTCATCCGGGAAATCGTCAGCATCGCCGACCGCAGCGGTTTGAAAACAAAGACCGTTCCCGCCATATCGGAGATACTGGACGGGCGTGTAACGGTGAAACAATTGCGCGAGGTGAACATCGAGGACTTGCTGCGCCGCGAGCCGGTACGGACGGACATCAACGCGGTGCGGTCGCTTCTGCGGGGCAAGGTCATACTCGTAACCGGAGCGGGCGGCTCCATCGGATCGGAAATCTGTCGCCAGATCGCCCAGTGCCAGCCGGACCGGCTGCTGTTGATGGGTCACGGCGAGAATTCCATCCATAGCGTCAGCGACGAGTTGTCGTACAAGTTTCCGTTTCTCAGGGTTGAACGCATCATTGCCGACATCCGGGACGAACGGCGTCTGGCGCGGTTGTTCGACGCGTGGCTGCCCGACGTGGTCTTTCATTCGGCGGCGCACAAGCACGTTCCGCTCATGGAAGAAAACATCGAGGAAGCGTTCACCAATAACGTTCTTGGCACCATCAAGCTGATGAAGGTAGCGGAAAAGGCGGGAACAGATTACTTCGTGCTCATCTCGACCGACAAGGCAGTCAATCCCATCAGCATCATGGGCGTGACGAAGCGGCTGGCGGAGATCGCGCTCCAGATGGCGGCGTGGAAGAACCAGCGCAGGTGGGTCGCGGTGCGGTTCGGCAACGTCCTGGGCAGCCGTGGCAGCGTGGTGCCCAAGTTCCAGGCCCAGATTCAGCGCGGAGGACCAGTACGTGTGACGCATCCCGACATGCGCCGCTTTTTCATGACCATCCCGGAAGCGGTGCAGTTGGTGTTACAGTCCATCACTCTCGGTCGCTGCGGGGAAATCTTCGTGCTCGACATGGGAGAGCAGATCAGGGTAGTGGACCTGGCACGCGACCTCGTGGCGCTGAGCGGCATGGAAGTGGGAAAAGACGTGGAAATCGTGTATTCCGGCATCCGGCCGGGGGAGAAGCTCGAGGAAGAGCTGATCAGCTCCGAGGAAACCTGTGAGCCGACACTGCACGAAAAGATACTCCTGGTCAAGAACGGCAAGCTCGACGATTATACGAAAATCACCGGCATCGATGATCTCGATGGTTTCCAGAGCCGGATCGAAGATATCCTGAACACCTCGACGCTGTACGAAATGAAGCGGCGACTCCAGGAACTTACGCCGGACTTCAAGAGCGATGCTAAATGCTGACTCTATATCCGGATTGACGAATTTGCGAATTTGCGGATTGACGAAAAGCAATCAAAAATCAAAAATCGAAAATCAAAAATCCGAAATTCCATTCACCCATATACGCATCTACGCTCTTACGCATCTACGCACATACGCTCTTGAAATCTGAACTCAGGAACGAATAGAGAGAAAAAGTTCGAGCAGGCGCTCCAGGTCTTCGCGGGAGTAGAAATCGAGAATGAGACGGCCGCTGCCGTCTTTTTTCATTTGAAGGGTGACCTTGGTGCCGAGCACGGGGCGGAGTTGTTCGAGAATGGATTCGGTGGCGGGGTCGAGGGATTGTGATTTTTTCCCGGTGGTTTTCCCTTGCCGGTTCGCTGCTTCGCGCACAAGTTCCTCCACGCGCCGCACGGACAGGCCCTGCTTGATGATCTTTTTCCAGATGGCGGTCCGGGTTCGCGTATCCGGAGCTCCCAGCAGTGCCCGGGCGTGTCCCATGCTCAGCTCGTTGTTTCGGAGACTGTCCTTGATCTGGGGGGGGAGATTCAACAAGCGGATGAAGTTCACCACCGTGGTTCGATCCTTTCCCACTTTCCGGGCCACTTCTTCCTGGGCGTATCCGAATTCCTCGATAAGTATCCGGTAACTTTCGGCAATTTCGACGGGGTTGAGATGCTCTCGCTGTATGTTTTCGATGAGGGCCAGCTCCAGCATTTCCTCGTCGGTCCGGACGTCCACGATGTAAGCCGGGATGGTCGCGAGTCCCGCGTCCTTGCACGCGCGCAGCCGCCTTTCGCCGGACACGAGCTGGTAGCGCGAGCCGTGCCTGCGAACGGTGATCGGCTGGATGATCCCCTTTTCCGTGATGGAATCCGCCAGCTCTTTCATGGTCCCGGGGTCGAAAGCCGTGCGGGGCTGGTGGGGATTGGAGTCGATCGCATCGACGGACAGGTGGGCGATGAAACCGGTGGAATGTCCGTCGTCGATGAACTCGTCATCGGACGCAACGGGAACCGGCTTTCTCGTTGCCTCTTCAATGTCCGGCAGGAGAGCGCTGAGGCCTTTTCCGAGTGCAGGGCGTTTGCCGCTCACGTTTTCGGGGCCTCCGTGTTGAACAGGGATTCGTCCGTTGCAACCGCGTTCCTGGTGTTGTCCAGGATTTCACTGGCAAGCTCGATGTAGTCCTGGCATCCGACCGACATGGCGTCGTAGAGAATGACCGGCTTGCCGTGGCTGGGCGCTTCGCTGAGCCGCACGTTACGGTGAATGATACTGTTGAAGACCTTTTTACCGAAGTACCGCTTGACCTCTTCGATGACCTGGCGGGACAGGCGCAACCGCGAATCGAACATCGTGAGGAGCACGCCCTCGATTTCCAGTTCCCGGTTGAGGTGCTTCCGTACGATGTTGATCGTATTGAGAAGCTGCCCAAGTCCTTCGAGCGCGTAGTATTCGCATTGCACGGGGATGAGCACGGAATTCGCCGCGGTGAGGGCGTTCAGCGTGAGGAGTCCCAGGGAGGGAGGGCAGTCGATGATGACGAATTCGTAATCGTTGACAATGCCGGAAAGCGCCCGCTGGAGGAGGTGCTCCCTCTGCGGCATGTTGATCATCTCGATTTCGGCGCCGACGAGGTTGATGTGAGATGGAAGAAGATCGAGGAATTCCAACTCGGTTGTCGTCCGGATTTCGAAAGGATTGCGTTCCGAAACCACGACCTCGTACACGCTGCCTGTAACGGTGTGATGGTCTATGCCAAGCCCGCTGGAGGCGTTCGCCTGGGGATCAATATCTACAAGGAGGGTCTTGTGTTCGGCTACGGCAAGGCTCGCGGCCAGGTTGACGGCGGTCGTCGTTTTGCCTACGCCCCCTTTTTGATTAGCAATTGCTATAATTCTTGTCATGAAAACCGGCTGAAATGTACGTCACGTTCTACACACGAGTATCATTAAATATTGTCAAAGACTGGGTGAAAAACAAGCTGGAGGAGTTCGGGTTCGACCAGGTCTCAAGTCCCGAGTCCCGAGTCCCAGGTCCCAAGTCCGAAATCAAGAGTCATCGTTCTGTTTTAGTCCGGGACATTCGACATGCGAAATCCGATAAGGCTACGACCCACGACCCACTTCTTCCCCCATATACTCATACGCACATACGCACATACGCTCATACGCACATACGCATAACCAGTGTCGCTTTCAGTTCAGAACATC
>JAADGX010000043.1 GCA_013152135.1 Chlorobiota bacterium | reverse complement strand
GTTCCAGTCCGCGGTGAGCGTCTTGGAAGTGATATCGCGTCCGGGACCGATGTAGATGGGAGAGAAATCGTAGCACGGGCAGTCCTCGCGGCGCGCGCCCATGATGAACGCATTGAGAAGAAGCCGGGAGGATTGCGTCTTGCACTTGAATTCGTGTCCGCCGGCGTACATGACCCAGCCCTTGGTGGCGTCGTTGTCTTTATGACCCAAAACGGCCTTGTGGGGTTCGGCGCCGCACTTGTTATGCGCCACGTCGATCATGTTCGACCTCC
This sequence comes from Chlorobiota bacterium, assembly GCA_013152135.1. GTDB lineage: Bacteria > Bacteroidota > Ignavibacteria > SZUA-365 > JAADGX01 > JAADGX01. The sequence continues at coordinate 4,898 of JAADGX010000043.1, read as the reverse complement.
AGGCCCCACCCGACGTAGGTTGGAAGGATTTTACGTACCCGCCTTCCTTTTCGAGCTTTCCGACGAACTGGCCGAAAAACACCTGGGCGCCGGCGTCCGGATATATCCAATTCTCCTTTTGATTATTCCTGTCGAAGCCTTTCGTGGTGAGGAATTTCGCGGAATCCTCGATTGCTTCGGTGGCCGCGCACTGTGCGTACAAGTTGCCGCCATTATTCAAGAACGTTTTTATCTTCGGTAAATCCGACGAAAAGGTGGGCCATTCGCAGTGTTTGCGATGGGGGACCATGATCACCGAATAGCAATCCAGATCCACGCTTGTGAGGCATTTGCCCCAGCTCCATGCGGAAGAGGGGATACCGGCTTTATCCAAAACGTCCGTAATCAGTTTTCTTTTACAATTATCGGAAGCTATGATAAACGCTTTGGGCTTATACGTCAGCGTTATTTGGACCGGCACACCGGAGATGGCGGAATTGACCTCGTGAATGGTCACACCCTTGCTTTGCCATTTGTCCATGATGCTTTTTGCCGACGAAGCGTACGCGGCATCGACGATGAAGGGGCCGCCTTTGTAGCTGAACGCTGATAAATTACTGCCGCCGTATTCTTTCGTATTCTTTCACCTGGTTGTCCGTGACGCTGAAATCCACGCCTCCGTGGGATTTCGTTGTCGAGAACGCCCACTGAACCGGGATTTTGTTCGCGTTCAGGTCATACACAAGGCCGTAAGCCTTGAGCACCTTGGCTTGACAGCACTTGTGAGACCCGGAATTGTCCATCGGGATGATGTAGGAACCTTTTGGAACGGTTACCTGTCCGTAAGCGCTGAAATTCGTACAAAAAATAGTGAAGAGAAAGAGAAAAAAGTACCGAGTTGCTCTCATGATCCGCCTCTTTTTATTCGATAAACAGGAACATAATCTCTGTATATTCAAATGAAGCCTCTTCAGCGTCTACAAATATTAAGCCAGACAAAAAATACGTATATCAGCCCGATATGGCCTGTTATAGAAAGACGTCGTTTTTTTTGTTTAGAAATTGGTCACTACTATAAAGAAGGAATGTCTCAATACTATACACCGTTTAATATGTCTATACCTTCTGAAGGAATTGCGACCGTCACGTGCGACGAATGTTCGTGCATGCCGTGCGCAAACGAGAAGCGCTCAAAGAAGTTGATAAAAGCGTTTTTCAGGCTGGTTGAACGGCGAACTCTGGGAAGTTTGTGGACACAGCAGGATTTGAACCTGCGACCTCTCGCGTGTGAAGCGAGCGCTCTAAACCAACTGAGCTATGCGTCCCCCGCTGTTCGAAATTTACAGCGAATATATGGTTTTTGCAAGACGGGAATTAAAACGGGAGATCGTCATCCTTGCTGGGTTCTGCCGCTTCTTCGGGGACGGGAACCTCTTCCATGCCTCCTTCGCGGCGATCGAGCATGATCATGCGGTCGGCGACGATTTCCGTCATGTAGCGCTTGTTTCCGTTTTGATCTTCCCAGCTCCGCGTCTGGAGTTTGCCCTCGACATAGACTTTACTGCCTTTTTTAAGGTATTCTCCCGCCACTTCAGCCAGTCGTCGCCACATGACGATGTTGTGCCATTCCGTTTTGTCGACAGTATTGCCGCTCTGGTCCTTGTACGATTCCGTTGTCGCCATTCTGAATGAACAGACGGCAACCCCGGATTGCGTGTACTTGAGTTCGACGTCGTTGCCCAGGTTTCCGATGAGCATAACCTTGTTAAGACCTCGTGCCATTGCTCCCTCCTTGTTTAGATCGGGTTGAACGTTTTTAGGATGCTAAAACGATAATATAATTTGAAGATAAAATCAAGAGCCTGTTTTGAAAAAATATCGCCTGGAGGAAGTCGGGCACCCTTTCCAGGCCCGCGATATCAGCTTTCGTCAGCAACCGCTCCAGGTTTCCCTTCCGATCGAGGAGGAAAATGGCGCCCGCCGTGGTTACGGTCATAATATCGTCGTTCGCAGCGATACTCGTCGCGTCGTCGAGCTGCCCCTCCCGCGTGGCCCATATGAACGTTCCAAAGGGGTCGAACGCAACGACTCTGTTCGGCTCGAGGACGTAAACGATGTCATTTCGATCCACCGCAAGGTCACGGGGTTCCGTGATCTGTCCTTCCCCTGATTCCACGTTGCCGAAAGCGTCCACGACGGAACTGAAAGTGCTGACCTTTAAAACGCGGAGGTTTTCATAATCCAGCAGGTAGAGATCGCCTAGCCGGTTCACGGAAACGGAACGCGGGTATCCGAACTGCTCTTCGGGATTGGCTCCCATCCCTCGTTCAAAGACCGCGATGAAGTTGAGGTTTTTGTCAAGCTGGACGATGCGGTTGTTCCCGTAATCGGCCACGTACACCTCGATCCCGAATCGGGCATCGATACCAAGCGGATGATCGAGCTGGTTTTGTTGCCAGCCCTTGCCGCCGAATTTTGCAAGAACATCACCCTTGAGATTCAGCTTCAAGACCAGGTTCGCGTCGGTATCGGAGACAAAAACATTGCCGACCGGATCGATGGAAAAATGCGTTGCCCCCGTGAAATCACCAATCGTGTAATCCACGATATACTGGCCGTGAAGCGTGGGCGTCAGAGCGGTCATCAGGGCCAGCATTGAAAGGGCGAAGCGCTTTCTCATTGCGTCGTGAAAACCTGGATGGAATCGGCTCGAAGAATCACGATCCCGTTAAGCGAAGTCCTGCACACAACGGAATAGGACACGGTGTGGAACCGCTCGACATCGATGGGAGGGACGTCACGGATCGAACGGAGGTCGAGCTGAAGGGAGTCGGCGGGAGGCAGGGATATCTCTCGCACACGATTGCCCTCGTAGTATGCGTGGACGGTAAAACGGCGCAGGGGGTATCCGGTGATATCGAAAATCGAACCGGTGAACTCGAACAACCGGATGCTGTCCGGAGACATGTTCGTGATATTCACGAGCATCTGGGCGTGTAACGAGGGCTTCACGCCCGGCATGAAATCGCACCATACGTTCACTTCCTCAACGGAATACGAGATTACGGATGGTGCCTCGCGAACGGACAGGCATCCCGCAAGAGAGAGCAGGATGATAGCGCACGTGGCCGGGATTTTATTCCTTTGTGACAGGAACTTGCGCACTCCGAACCTTCGTCCTGAATCCATCTGATGTTGTTAAAGCCATTTCCACGATAACTTGAGGATGCTGGGTAAGATCGAACGCCGACAAGTTTGGAGCGCTTACGACGGGAAAGTCCTTCGCCTGTTTCGGGAGCAGTTGCACGAGAGACATCGTTCCATACGCTTCGGGAACGATCGGGCGAAAGCGAAGGAGCGCTTTTCCGTCCACTGCCGAATACACCGTCGTTTCCACAAAACCCACCTGCATTGTATGCTCGGTCCGATTGTCGAGATGCATGACCATCTCAACACGCGTGCCGTCACTGCCTGTCCCGGCCTTCGTTATAACCTTGATCTCCTTGAACGACGCGCGAAGCGCCTTTGTCTCCACTTCTTTTGAAGAGCAACTGGTGAAAAGAACCGCAACGACGAGAGAAAGGAGTAAAACTGATTGCTTCATGTGCATGAACCTCAAATGATGGACCATGAAATGATGTTGATAGATGAATCCTGACGGGTCGAATCTTTGTGTCTTATGGGTTGTGGAAGGCCGTATGGGGCCCCGGGCACGTTTTTGTCACGTTTTGAGGAATCAATCCGTGAGTTTGAATCGAATAGGGATCGACATCTTCACGTTGACCGGCTTGCCACGCTGTTTCCCGGGACTGAATTTCACTTTTTTCACCGCCTCGATAGCGGCCTCGTCACAACCGGCGCCGATTCCTTTCAAGACTTCCACTTTTGTCACCTTGCCGGTTTTATCTATGTAGACGAGAAGGTGGACCGTGCCTTCAATACCGGCCCGGACGGCGAATTCCGGATAGACGACCTTTTCCTGGATTGCCTGGAGTCCGCCTTCGATCTTGGGGAGCTCTTCGACAACGGCAAAATACGATTCATCCTCGAGGTCTTCCTTCGGCGGTTTTGGTGGTGGAGGTGGTTCCATTTGCTCTCCCAGGTCGAGCTCGGAAGAGATGTCCACATCCTCGATGGCTTCGTCCGAGGGCGCTTCGATGGGAATTTGCGGTTTTGGCGGTGGAGGTGGCTTGACTTCCTGCCGTGTATTTTCAATTTCCTCGATATTTACGACTTCCTGGCTGTACATGTGACCGGAGTTCCCGCTGTCCACGTTGGGAAAAAACATGAACGCGAGGAGAACTAAAATAAGGGAACCCACCAGGGAATACTCGAAGTATCGACGTGTTTTTCCGTGAATGTTTGCTTTGGGATCTTTTTTCAGGGCCATGATACTCTCCTTTGAACAAGTACAGTGGTAATATAGACAATGGAGACAGGTTTGTCAATCACATTTCCATTCGGTTCATAATATTACTATGGATACGACCTTGGGTATGTTCCGCGTCTCGCCGGGAAGGAGGATGAGGGGAGAATATGGTTTTTGATTTTCTCGGATTTCTGATGTATGTTTATAGTCGTGCGCCCGGATGGCGGAACTGGTAGACGCGCTACATTCAGGGTGTAGTGAGGGTATCCTCGTGCAGGTTCGATTCCTGTTCCGGGCACAACGCGAAGGAAAAGCAAATCCTTCGCGTTTTTTTTGTCAACGTTCGACCGGTTTATTTCCGGGCCCCAGCATCTGAAGCCGGAACGGGCGTCCCTCGGTTCTCCTTCCTCTCTTTTCCCACTCCCGCTCTCTTCCACGCGCATGATCGTGTGCTTGTCGCACGTGTCTGAACCACATTTGACGGCGTGTCGTGTATCTTTGAGAACGAACAGTGCCGCCTATTCTTGAAGATATTACAAACCCCTTGCCG
>JAADGX010000042.1 GCA_013152135.1 Chlorobiota bacterium | reverse complement strand
CGATGTTGGACGCTCCGTCCAGTGTGAAATAGCCAAGCGGCGTCCCCGTGCTGTCCACGGCGTAAACACGAGGTTCATTGCCGGAGTCGTTGTGCAGCCAGAGCACCCCCGCTTCACGCCGGCTGGGCGCGATCCCGGATATTTCGGTCAGCCTGTCATCGATGATGGAGCCGGACAGGAAGGGCGCGGACCACGAACACGGTTCCGGGCGGGGCGGAGGCTCTGCCGGTCCTTCGTCGTCCGAGCAAGCAGCGGGAAATGACGCGAGAAAAAGAGCCAGTACGGGAAGGAGAATTGCGTAGCGAGCACAGGATACGCGTTTTATCAATACGGAATATCGTTTCATTGCAAATCTGTCCTTTACGTTGTTCAATCGATGGATTTCCTGCGTCCAATGCGGCGTGGATTACTCTCGTCCTCGTACAACCAGGCTTTCCGGAATTCCTCCGCCTCTTTTTCGCTGTATGACTTCAGAAAGGCATTCCGCCATTGCTCGACCAGGAACGGGTCGCGGCGGGTCCAGACGGTGAACGCGTCCATGGATCGGCGAATGAGCATACTGGATCCATGCCGAATGCTGCATCCTTCTTTCTCCGCATATTCCAGGAGACTTGTTCGCGGGGCAAAGGGAACCAGGTCGTACACAACGTCCGTGGAACGCAGCAGTTTTCCGGCTGCTCCGAGCAAACGCAGGTCGAATTCACCGCCGGTGGCGTTGACGAGCGCCTCGGCAGGTTCGAAAGAAGCGTACGGTTTAAACTCGGGAACAATGGCAGGCGACAATACATCCGCCCAGGAAGGCGGCTCCGCTTCGTTGCCATACACAATCAACCGGCGCGGGTTGAAGTACTCCCCGAAGGCGAAGGCAACGGCCAGCGCCAGGTTTCCGCGTCCGAGGATCGCCACCGACGGCGAGCCGCGCAGGATCGAGACCTCCATGATCATTGAAACGAATCCCGCCACCAGCGTATGATGCCCGACAATTTTGCCTTTATTAACGGCCAGGGTATCAGCCAGGTTGAGTTTGCGGGCCAGGGGTGAAAGTTGATCGCACAGTGCGGATGCAAGGTGCGCAAGCGCGGGATCCACCGCCACGCCGTGCACCCTCCCCGACCGGAGTTCGCTCTCCACCCCCTGCACTTCGTCCGGTGCCACGTGCTGGTACGACGCGTGGAGATTGACGTTCAGTGCTTTTCCGACACCGTTGAACAACCGCGGCCAGGCGGCGCAATCCCTGTCAATACCAAGCAAGCGAATATTAAACATGTTTTCCCGTTCGTGCGCAGTCGTCGCAACAGAATTTCACGATAACGGCTGTTTTTGACCTGTTTTCTGACCATACTACCTGTTCACGTCCTAATGATACGAAAAACACCGGAAACTGTACCGCTTGCGTAAGAACGGATTTCGCAATATCATTACTATATGGACGCCACCATATTCAATTGAGGAGGCGGGAATTTCGTCATAAGCGACAGGTTTTTCATGCGCCGGATTGCCATAACGGGTATCGGACTCATCACACCACTGGGACTGAACAAGAACGAGAGCTGGGAAGCTGTCCTGGCCGGGACGTCGGGATTGGGTCCGATTACACGGTTCGATGCCTCTTCTTTCACCAGCCGCATCGCGGGAGAAGTAAAGGGTTTTGATCCACTCAAGTACTTCGATCAAAAGGAAGCGCGGCGCTTCGACCTCTTCATCCAGTTCGTTGTCGCGGCCTGCATGGAAGCGCTTGAAGACGCCCGGCTCGAGTTTTCCGACGGATTGAAAGAAGAAGCGGGTATAATCGTCGGCTCCGGCATCGGGGGCATTACCACCATCGCCGACAATGACCGGACACTGGCGTCGCACGGCCCTCGCCGTGTGTCGCCGTTTTTCATTCCCGGAGCCCTTATCAATCTCGCTCCCGGCTACCTCAGTATCCGCCTGGGCCTGAGGGGACCTTCCTACTCCGTGGTGTCAGCCTGCGCTTCCGGCAACCATGCAATCGCCGACGCCATGCATACAATCATGCGGGGCGAATCACCGGTCATGATCGCGGGCGGAACGGAAGCCCCGATCGTGGATCTCGGCATTGCGGGGTTCTGCTCCATGCGCGCACTCTCCGTCCGCAACGACGATCCCCAGGCCGCTTCACGGCCATTCGACAAGGGACGCGACGGTTTCGTCATGAGCGAAGGCGCGGGTGTGCTCGTCCTGGAAGAATGGGAACATGCGCTCAGCCGGGGAGCGGACATCTACGCGGAACTGCTTTCCTGCGGGATGAGTTCGGACGCGGCCCATGTCACTGCTCCCGCGAACAGCGGTGAAGGCGCGGCTCGTGCCATGAGCTCCGCACTCCGCCTGGCCGGACTCAAGCCCACGGACGTGGATTACATCAATGCCCACGGCACCTCGACTCCGCTCGGCGACGTCGCCGAAACCAAGGCGATCAAGGCCGTTTTCAACCAGCACGCCTCCAGCATACCCATCAGCGCCACGAAATCGATGACCGGCCACTTGCTCGGCGCCGCCGGTACCGTGGAAGCGGCGTTTACCGCCCTCGCCCTCAAACACGGCAAGCTGCCTCCTACCATCAACCTCGACGAACCGGACGAGGAGTGCGACCTCGACTACGTGCCAAACCATGCACGCGACGCGGACATCTCCGTTGCCCTCTCCAACAGCTTCGGTTTCGGGGGAACCAACACCAGTCTCTGCCTGCGCAAAGCCGAGGTGTAACACTTCGCAGGACCTACGATCTACCTGTTGAATTGGTGAATAAAATCACGGATGACAGACCACGGACCACGGACGACAGTGAAGCAATTCTAAATGCTGGATGCTGAATTGGGTAGCGAATTTCCGGATTTGTCATTAGTCCGAAGAAGTCTCCAAAACCGATGAATTTTTCCATGATATCATGACCTGGGATTTGGGTCTTGGGACTTCAACCCATTCACCCATATACTCATTCACTCCTTGTCTCCTTGTCGGATCCCTTTGGGCCTTACCTTGACATTGGCCAGATTTTTCCCGACGTTCCCCTGTATCCTTTTCCGCTCTCACGTATTACTGATATAGCCATGAAACTCCACCCGCATTTCCCAGCATCTTCCATACGGCGTACTACCGCATCTACGCTCATACACACATACGCATCTACGCTCATACACACATACGCATCTACGCTCATACACACATACGCATCTACACTCATACGCATATACGCACATACGCTCCTACTCATCTACCTATTACCCCTCCTCCTGCTCTCCTGCTCCGAGCCGCCCAGCACGCCGCCGCCTTACGTGCCCACCGTGTTCCTGAGCGAGGAGTACGCCGGCGTGACCCACGCCTCCCTCCGCCTGACGTTCTACGATACCACGGGAGCGAGGGAGTTCGCCCTGCGCCGGGACGGGGCGCTGATCATGGAGGGAGTGATGCAGACCGGCGACACGGTTCTGGTGGACACCGCTCTTCTTCCCGCGCGCGCGTACACGTACCGGGCGTACCGCCTGCGCGACGGCGCCGTGCGCGACTCCAGCGCGCCGCTCCTGGTGACGACAATGGACACCACCTCGCACGACTTCACCTGGGAGATCACCTACCTCGGCGACGGACAGTCTTACCTCAAGGACGTGTTTGCCATAAGCGACACCGACGTCTGGGCTGTGGGAGAGATCTACCTGCGGGATTCCACGGGAGGCTTGAACAAGAAGTACAACGCAGCGCATTGGAATGGGAGGGAATGGAAGTTGCATGCTATTCAAAATCCAGTCTGTGGTTCACAATATACTCTTGTGACACCACTTGTAGCAGTATTTGGATTTTCCTCTAATGATATTTGGTTTACGAATGGAGGTATGTTACAGCATTACAATGGAAAAGAATTCAAAGCTGATTGTTCTATAGTACCCTTCCTCAAAGGAGCAACGACGAAAATCTGGGGTCGTTCCTCATCGGACCTGTATTTCGTAGGAACGAACGGCTCGATCACACACTACGATGGACAGAAGTTCGAACGGCAGGAGAGCGGGACGGACGAGGTTCTTGTAGATGTCTTTGGAGGATATGGTGATGAAGTTTATGCATGTGGAGGTGAATTTTCCGGTACGGTTCTTATGAAGAGCGGGGGATTATGGCGGGTTGTGGATTCGCTCAGTAACCCACGCATCGGGCGGTGGACGCTCTGGGCGGCGAAAGATTTCTTCGCCGTTGGGGGCCTGGATCTTCGCTACATCGACCTCGGCTATTCTGATATTCTCCAAACCCCACCTCGTGAAGTGCTGGAAGGCGGTCTGGGCGCCGGTCTTCCAATAGTGACGACCTCAATCCGGGGATCGTCTCGAGAAA
>JAADGX010000139.1:2185-6534 GCA_013152135.1 Chlorobiota bacterium | reverse complement strand
CACCGCTCATCGGTAAAACCTGGGCCGAAATTGTATCGGCGTTCCCCCGCGCCATCCCGGTCGGTCTCCGCAGAACCACCTCGCCGAGCGAGCGGAATTCTCACACCGGTTTGCAACTCCTCCCGCACAATCAACCGGATTTCGCCCTGACCGCAGGAGACTCTCTTGTCGTTATCGCGAGCGATTCGGCAGCGGCGCGCGAGATCACCAGGCCGCGGCAAGTGAAGCATCCGTTCCGCATTTCCGACGTCGACATCGAGGACTCGAAAAAACAACCGGTATCATCGCTCCTGGTGCTTGGATACAACGAGAAAGCCATTCCCATGCTGCAAGAGTTCGCCGGGTACGCGCAGGACATCGACAGAAAATTCTTTGCAATGCTGGTCAGTCCATTTTTGCCTTCGAACTTCGAGCAAATGCTTTCCGCTTCACCTGCCGGAAAAGAGGCAATTTCCAGCCATCTCGATCTCACTTATCGCCGCGAAGAATACATGCTGCCGGAATTCGTGGACACGCTCGACCTGGGGCGATTTGATGCTGTAGTCGTCCTCGGCGAACACGGCCCCGGCGCATCCACCGAGGAAGCGGACACCAGGGTTATCATGACACTTCTCCTTCTCCGCCATGCCCGCCAGGCTTCCGCCGGAACGGGGAAAGCCGCGCATACTCGCCAGCAGATCGTGTACGAGATCCTGGACCCTGCAAACAAGGAACTGGCATTGACTTCCGAATACGCCGAAGACGTCATAATAAGCAACAACGTTATCAGTAATCTCATCGCCCAAATTTGTCGCGATCCGCAGATCTCCGATGTTATCGAGGATCTCCTGGACAGGAAGGGCGCTGAAATTTATCTGAAACCCGTTTCCCGGTATGGCGACGGTGAAGAACTCACGTTCGAGTTTCTGCTGAACGCTTCCATTGCACGCAACGAAATCGCCATCGGTATCGCGTACCCGCGGGAGAATTCTTCCGGCAGGCATATCATTATCAATCCCCCCCGGGAGACGAAGATCGGAACCGGTGCCGATATGCATGTGATAGTACTGGCGGAAACGGAGCTGTAATAGCGGTATCATTGCAAATACTGCGGTAATGTCCTACATTAAATGAATATATTTTGTTCGTTGATAATCAGGGATTATTCATGGCCTCACAGTTCATCGGAGTAGATTACTATAACATCGAGAGTCTTCTCAGCGAAGAAGAGCGCATGGTCCGGGACGTGGTCCGTCGTTTCGTGGAGGAGAAAGTCCTCCCCATCATCGAGGATCACTACATGGCGGGCACGTTTCCCGACGAGCTCATTCCCCACATCGCCGGGCTGGGAGTTCTCGGCGCCACGCTTCCGGAGAAATACGGATGCGCGGGCGCCAATAACATCGTGTACGGCCTCATGAACCAGGAACTCGAGCGCGGCGACAGCGGGGTGCGCAGTTTCGCTTCCGTCCAGAGCGGACTGGTCATGTACCCGATATTCAAGTACGGCAGCGAAGAGCAACGCCAGAAGTGGCTTCCGGTTCTCGCCACGGGAGAAAAGATCGGGTGCTTCGGATTGACCGAACCCGACCATGGCTCCGATCCGGGCAGCATGGTGACAAAGGCGGTCGAAACCGACAACGGATACGTCCTGAACGGAGCGAAGATGTGGATCACCAACGGATCCGTTGCCGACGTGGCGGTGGTCTGGGCCAAGCTCAACGGCGTCGTCCGTGGTTTTCTCGTCGAGAAAGGCACGCCGGGATACACGACGACCGACATGAAAGGAAAGCACTCCCTTCGCGCTTCCGTCACGAGCGAGCTCGTATTCAGCGACTGCGAGATTCCGAAAGAGAATATTTTACCAAACGTCACCGGTCTGCGGGGGCCCTTGAGCTGCCTCACACAAGCCCGGTACGGCATCGCCTGGGGCGCCATCGGCAGCGCCATGGCATGCTATGACGCCGCCCTGAGCTATGCCAAGACACGGATACAATTCGGCAAACCGATTGCCTCGTTCCAACTCGTGCAACAGAAGCTCGTCCGCATGTTGACCGAAATCACCAAGGCGCAGCTTCTCGTCCTTCAGTTGGGGCGCCTCAAGGACGCGGGAACAATGAGGTTCACGCAGGTGTCCCTGGCAAAACGCAACAACGTCGCCATGGCTCTCGAATGCGCGCGTACGGCCCGCACCATCCTCGGCGCCAATGGCATCACCAGTGAATACCCCGTCATGCGTCACATGGCGAACCTGGAATCCGTGTACACGTACGAGGGAACGCATGACATTCACACGCTTATCATAGGCGCGGATATAACCGGTATCGAAGCCTACGCATAACGATTCAACACCAAGACCCTGAAAAAGCATCCATGTCCGAGCAACCAAAAATTATTGACAAGGGAATAACATTCGACGACATCCTGCTCCTGCCCCGCAAGTCCTCCGTTCTTCCGCGGGATGTCGACGTCTCCACGCAATTGACCGCCCGCATCAAGTTGAACATCCCCATACTCAGCGCCGCCATGGATACGGTGACGGAATCGGAGATGGCCATTGCCATGGCGCGGGAAGGCGGCCTGGGCGTCCTGCATAAAAACATGAGCATCGAGCGGCAGGCGGAAGAAGTGGACAAGGTGAAACGAAGCGAGTCCGGTATGATCGTCAATCCCATCACGATGGGACCGAACAACACCGTCGCCCAGGCGCTCGAAGTCATGGCGAAGTACCATATTTCGGGAATCCCCATCGTCGACCAGGACAACACGCTCCTGGGCATCCTGACCAACCGCGACCTCCGGTTCGAACCGAACAAGGAAATGCTGGTCGAAGATATCATGACGAAGGAAAACCTCATTACCGCCCCCGTGGGAACGACACTCGAGGCGGCGGAGGAAATCCTGCAGCGACACCGCATCGAGAAACTCCCGGTGGTCGACAAGAACCGAAAACTCCTCGGTCTTCTGACCTTCAAGGATATCATGAAAAAGAAGAAGTTCCCGAACGCGTCCAAGGACGAATTCGGGCGCCTTCGGGTCGGGGCCGCGGTTGGCATCGCCGCCGACACACTTGATCGCGTGAACGCGCTTGTCGGCGCTCACGTGGACGTTCTCGTCGTCGACACGGCTCACGGCCACACCAGGAACGTGCTGCAAATCGTATCCGACATCAAGTCCCGCTACGCCGATCTCCAAATCATCGCCGGCAACGTCGGTACAGCGGAAGCAACGGAAGACCTGATCGAAGCGGGGGCGGACGGCATCAAGGTGGGCATCGGCCCGGGTTCGATTTGCACTACGCGAGTAGTGGCCGGGGTGGGGGTCCCGCAGATAACCGCAATCATGAACTGCGCCAAGGTTGCGCAAAAATACAACATCCCGCTGATCGCGGACGGCGGTATAAAGCAGACGGGCGACATCCCAAAGGCCCTGGCCGCGGGCGCCGACACCGTGATGATCGGAGGCTTGTTCGCCGGCATGGAAGAAAGCCCCGGCGAAACCATCCTTTACGAAGGACGAAGTTTCAAAATGTACCGCGGTATGGGCTCGATCAGCGCCATGAAGGAAGGCAGCAAGGACCGCTATTACCAGGACATGGAAGAAGATATCCAGAAACTGGTGCCGGAGGGTATCGAGGGAAGGGTACCGTACCGCGGTCCGGTCGGTTCCATGATTTACCAGATGGTCGGCGGACTTCGGGCGGCCATGGGGTACTGCGGTGTAAAAACCATCGAGGAATTGAAAAACCAAACGCAGTTCATTCGCATCACTTCCGCCGGGTTGCGGGAAAGCCACCCTCACGATATCCAGATAACGAAAGAAGCCCCGAATTACCAGGTGATCACATCCACAAAGTGACGCCGGACCAATCCCGCTTCGTATTCGGGCGACGCCATTCATCGGGGCGTATTCGACATGATCTTCACGCGAGATTTTAAACGCTTCGGTTTCACGGAATATCCTTTCGCACCACAGGAACCATGCCTGACAATAACCTGGACAATCTCAGGAAATCATTTCCCTCGTTGAAAATCGATGGAATGATCATTTCTCACCTTCCGCACATCCGGTTGTTCACGGGGTTCTCCGGGTCAAACGCGTTACTCGCGGTTACGCGTACGAAGGGCCTGCTTCTCACCGATTCCCGCTATGAACTCCAGGTGCAGCGCGAGGTGCAAAACGTTAAAGTCCTGGTAGTAGGCAACGGGGATTTTTTGGAAATGCTGAAGAAGAAATCCTGGTTCAGTGGTTGCCGCAGCGTGGGGTTCGACCGGAATCGCACGAGCTACCACATGGCCACCTCGTTGAAAAAGATCATAAAACCGGCGCGGTTGAAACCCTTGAGCCACGTGTGCGAAACCCTGGCCATG
>JAADGX010000139.1:0-2138 GCA_013152135.1 Chlorobiota bacterium | reverse complement strand
TGCGGACCGTGTTTTTCAGCGACTCCTGTCGGTCATCTCACCGGGAATGACGGAGCGTGAAGTCGCGGCGGAAATATCCTATTTTCTCCGGAAGGAAGGCGCGGACGGGGACGCTTTCGAGCCCATCGTCGTATCGGGACCCAACAGCGCTCTCGTTCATGGAACACCTTCGAACAGGAAACTCCGGCCGGGCGACGCGGTGCTCCTGGATTTCGGCGCACGGTATCGCGGCTATCACAGCGACATCAGCCGTACCGTGTTCATAGGAAAAATCAAGCCGAGACTGCAAGCCGTGTACGACGCCGTCCTCGAAGCCCAGGAAACTGCCATCGCCGCCGTCGCGCCCGGCGTTCGCGCCCGGAGCGTGTACGATCTCGCCCACGAAGTGCTGAAACGTTACGGCTTCGCCAAGTACTTCAACCACGGACTGGGACACGGCCTCGGCCTGGAGGTTCACGAATTCCCGCGCCTTTCCCATGACTCCACGGATACACTGGATCAGGGAATGGTTTTCACCGTCGAGCCGGGCGTTTACATCCCGCGCCTCGGCGGTGTGAGGATCGAAGACGACATCCTCGTTACAGCCAGGGGAAATACCGTTCTCACGAAATCGCCGAAAGCCCCTATTGTTCTCTGACACGCAGCATTGCGGAACGTCCTCGTCATAGCGTACTACTTCCCTCCACTTGGCTTGAGCGGAGTCCAGCGCACACTGAAATTCATCAAGTATCTTCCCTCTTTCGGATGGAAACCGACGGTGCTCACCGTTGAGCCGCGGGCGTACTTCGCCCACGATGCAACGCTTATGGAGGATCTCGACTCGCTGGGGATCGACGTTATCCGCACCCGTTCCATCGACCCGCTCCACGTATTTCGGAAGAAAGGCACGGTTCCCATGCCGAACGAGGCGACCTACAAACTTCTGACGGTGTTGAATCAGGCAGTGTTCATTCCCGACAGCAAGGTGGGATGGAAGCGCTACGCTGTGCGCAAAGGCACGGAACTGCTGCGTGAAGGATCGTTCCAGGCGATTTTCGCAACAGCTCCTCCCTACACCGATTTTCTCATCGCCCGCGACTTGAAGAAACACTTCAACATCCCGCTGGTGCTGGATTACCGCGACGCATGGCTTGCCAACCCGCTGCACCGGTATATCACCCCCTTTCACCACATGATGCACCGTCGCCTCGAGGATTCGGTCCTGCGCGAAGCAGATGCCGTGGTTACCATCAACCGTACCATCAAGGAACTGATTCTCACGCGCTACAGGCGACTGACGTACAACGACATCACGATCATTCCCCAGGGTTACGACGCGAACGACTTTGCCCGCGTCGCGCCTAGAACCAGTCGCCGGATGCGTATTACGTACGCGGGAACGTTCTATCACAACCGTACTCCGCGCTACATGATCGAAGCCTTCCGGCGCTTCCTCGACAGGGTTCCCGGAGCAGCCGAAAAGTCCGAACTCTGTTTCGTCGGGCAATTCAGGGACGAAAATCTATCCCTTCTGCGCAAGCACCGGCTGGAAAAAAACGTCGTGGTCACGGGGTATCTCCCGCATAAAGACGCCGTGGCATACCTTGCCGGTTCCGACGTCTTGTGGATGATGCTGGGTGGAGACAAGGGCGACGAGATGATTTCCACCGGCAAGTTATTCGAATACCTGGGCGCCCGGAAGCCCATCCTGGGCTGCGTTCCCCCCGGCGAAGCCAGGACCATTATCGAGGAATCGGGGGCGGGTTTTATCACCGACCCTGCCGATGTCGACGCAATCACGAAGACCCTGGAACACCTGTTTTCATTGTACCAGCGCAACGCTCTGCCCGCGCCCGGGGAAGATTTCGTTCAACAGTACGAGCGCAAAGCATTGACAGGGCACCTCGCCTATTTGCTCAGCAACCTGCTGTCCATTGGCGACGAAATAGCCGGCGCCGTTCAGACGGCTCCGCCTGCTGCACGGAATGAAGACCCGGTAACCGGGAGCGCCGGCAACTAGAGTTCCTGTTTCGTGCACGGCACGAACCGGTTGTGGTTTTTTCCGAGGAACTGAATCGTGTAACTTGGTAACAGCAAAATGTAGCACCTGAAAGGCCCAAAGAATCAATGAACATACTCGTCATAGGCAAAGGAGGGCG
>JAADGX010000233.1 GCA_013152135.1 Chlorobiota bacterium | reverse complement strand
ATCGAGAATCTGCCTCCCAGCACGATGGATATCTATTCGGAACTTCTGAACATCGTTGGGAAAAGGATGCAGCTGCATCCTGAAGCCGATATTACACTGACCGGGTCCATCGGTTATACTGCACCGGAGCAGAATTATCCGGGGCTCGCGGCTTTACGAGCGGAAGAAGTCCGTGAGTACCTTGTAAAAACATGTAGGATCGATCCCCGCCGGATTGCCGTTACCACTGCTCCGGTGATTATTGACACCACCAGCTTTGATCGCCCCGATCTCGAACAAGAAGCGCGACGTGTTGTTATAAGCAGCAATGAATTCGAAATATTGAAACCCATTACCATTCAAGAGATCAAGCGCACAATAAACCCACCCGCTGTGAAATTCATTCCGGAAGTTCATTCACAAGCGGGGGTCGCCGAGTGGACGCTGGTCGCCGGACAAGGAACGAACGCGCTTGTTGCCAGACAAGGACGTGGAAAAGTGCCCCTTGACTTCCTGTGGAAAATGGACCGGACACAGTTGCCGAAAACGGAACAACCGTTGCGAGCATCGCTGACTGTCACCGACAATGCCGATCAAACACGTCAGGCCAGCGCTTCCATTCCGGTTCGGCAACTTACCTTGAAGAAAAAAGTGGAACAGCGGATCGGCAACATGCGCATCGACCAGTACCGATTGCTGCTCTTTGATTTCGATCGCGCGGAATTGAGTCCCTTGAACCAGAAAATACTCGAGATGGTTCGCGCGTCGATTACGCCATTTTCACGAGTAATCGTGAAGGGGTACACGGACAGGGTCGGGAACTGGGAATACAACAAAAACTTGTCCCGGGAAAGAGCGGAGAACGTCTGGCGCGCTTTGTTTGGTATGGAGCCCAGCGAGAACGATGACATCAAAGGCTTTGGACAGACTGAACTATACGACAACGATAGGCCGGAAGGACGTTTCTTTTGCCGTACAGTATTTATCGTCGTCCAAACTCCCGTACAATAGGGAATGAGTATAAAGTTGCATCTGATTTACTGGCCGGGATGAATTTACCCGGCCTTGCGTCCACCACCGGAACTTGAGAAAGGAGCACCGTTTTTTCGAGGTTTTCGTATAGCACAATGAGCAATTCGCAACATCCTTTGTTAAGAAAACCTCTGCTTCTTTCAATCTCGCTTGAGGATATCGTGAAGTTCCATCACGGCCTGGACGATGCGAGGACCGGGACGCTGAAAAATATCCGAATTCACAAAGTAGATGTGATTGGTTTGGAAGGCTGCAAGCTGTACCCATTCCGGAAACTCTTCTTGTAAACGTTGTCGTGTTAATCCAAGGTCTTTTGGAAACAAAATCACATCAGGGTTAAGTTCAAGAAGGCCTTCACGGTTCAACGTAGGATATGAACCGGGTAATTCTTCGGCAGCGTTTTTTCCACCAGCAGCAATAATTACTTTTCCAAGAAACGTATTGCCACCGGCGGCCATCAACGGTTGAATTGAAACCAGCATCAAAACACCCGGCCGAGAACCCGTTGGCTGAATTTCGCTAACGACGCGCCGCAGTGAATCCACGAGTTGTTCCGCGGCAGTTCGTCGGTGAGTAAGAATACCGAGATCCAAGAGCATGTCCATCACACCGCTGATGTCGCGAGGATTGGTTACGAACACGGGGATGTTCACCTCCCGGAGCTGCAAAAAAGTCTCCTTTCGATTCCCCTCCATCGAAACCACAACGAGGTCCGGACGCAGTGAAACAATCACCTCCAAATTCGGATTGAGCATGTCTCCAACGATTGTCCTGCCCTCGGCTTCTGGTGGATAGTTGCAGAATCGCGTCACACCGACGACTTGTTCCCCGGCTCCGATGGCAAATAACGCTTCCGTAACGGCAGGTGTCAAAGAGACGATCCGTCGAGGAATTGTATCAAGAACGAGTTCATGCTGGAGAGCATCGACGATACGGATGGTACCGGACTCCGGTCTCTGCTCACGCGTGCAGGAAGGAGCAACAGCAAGAATGAGAAAAGCGACGGCACGCACAATTGCGCGCACCTGGATATTCATCGTATGCGCTCGTATCATCACTTGCCGGTGAAGAACGCCTTGGCAATATGCCCGGCCATGCGTGGATTTTCTTTCAACCGGCGGACGGAATACTCGTACCAATGTGTACCATATGGCACGTACACCCGGAGACGGTGCCCTTTACCAAGAATCTGTTCCCGGAGGTCTTCCCGCACTCCAAGCAACATCTGGAATTCATAATCAGTTTTTTTCAAGTCAAAATCGGATATCATTTCATACGCCGATGTAACAAGATCGGAGTCGTGGGTTGCTATACCTACATACAGATTGAGCTCGAACAGAAGATGAAGGTTCCTCCGAAAACTTTCCCGGATTTCTTCTCTGTCCTTGAACGCAATTTCCGGTGGTTCATTGTAGATACCTTTACACAGACGGACGTTGGGTCGCAAGGGGGCAAGTTTGCGAATATCTTCTTCCGTACGTTTAAGATATGCCTGAAACACTACTCCGACATTGTCATACGATTCCCGCAATCGTCGGTAGACCGATAACGTACTATCCGTGACCGTATGGTCTTCCATGTCCATGCGCACGAAATTATCATAGGATTTTGCAATGTCCAGGAGCACCGTCATGTTTCGGTAACATAAATCCTCGTCCATGGCAAGGCCCATCTGGGTAGGTTTGATAGAGAGATTCGCATCGAGCTTATGTTCATCGATAGCGTGTAAGACCGCTTCACACTGCTTGCGCATGGAAAGAACCTCTTCTTCCGTTCGAACCCCTTCTCCCAGCACATCCATGGTGGCCATAAATCCATGGCTATTGAGATCTTTCACAACACGAATCGCATCATCAAGATGCTCTCCTGCAATGTATCGCCGGGCCACCATGCCCACGACGGACTTCGGAATTACCGGGAGTATTTTTACAACCAAGGAATTAAAGAGCGACATATGAACTCAACGTCAAGGGATGAAAAAATGAATTGGTGGTCACAACAAATCATCCCGAGACATCAATACCGAGACACACAACAAGCGGGTTTCTGAAAATCGGGTATCGTGTATCCTGACGGTAAAAACGACGAGTTGATCCGAGTGAACCAGCATTACGACAACGAGCATCGACATGCACTCGTTGAAGCGTTATCAAAATACACTTTCGGGCAAACTCTGGAAAGAAGATGGTCTTCTCTCGCCCATAAAAAGTATGGCAAGATCCGATGGGGATTCGGTTCTTGCCAAGAAGCCCAAGGTAGGTTGACTGAGGTGGGGATTTATGGTAGGTTCATCTGAGGAAAGATTCTATGCCGCCCTCGGTCGTTCATCGAACGTGGGCAAAAGCCATTCTGCAAATTCTTCCAGTACTTCCTCGTCGTCTTCTTCTCGGAAATACCGCTCAAGTATGCTCATGATCACCGGGGTGCCGATTGCTCCCAGAGCCGAGACCGCAGCCATACGAATCTGTGCGTACTCATTTTGAATCCCGCATATCAACACACGCTGGATCAATGGATGATGAATCGATGGCGCAAGGTTCAAGACCCGAATCTTCGCCTGATGATCTCCATCATCATACAATTTCTGAAGGGCATCGATGACCTTTTCGCTGACTTCAATTTTTTTCAAGCGCTGAATAATTCGTTCCAGTGCGTCCAACAATGCCGGTTGAAACAATCCCCAAAAATTGTTGGCGATATGCGCCAGTATTTCCACTTCCTGTTCTTCTCCGACTTTACCCAGAGCGGAAATGTAATGAGGCATGAGCGTCATGCTGACGGTTTCGGGCACAGGGTATTTCTTCGCCAGCAAGTGCCGTGACTGTTGGTCTCCAACCTGGGTAATCATATCCAGGCAGATCTTGTCCAGGGTATCTGACGTACTGGAAAGGAATAAAGCGTTGACCAGCGAGACCGCAGGTACAAGTTTACGCGATTGCAGGGCTTGCATGGTGGCAAGCACCACTCTCTGGTCCCCGTCGTACAGCAATTCCATCAACATGCGGCTCGATTCCTCCGAGTTGATACCTTGTAACTGCCTGATGGCCTTGATGCGGACGTTGGGGCTGGGGTGCCTGAGAAGCGCCTCAGTTGGTAAGTATTCCTGTTCCTCCGGAGAGGATAAATCTCTTGACATATCCTGTATCATAAGTTCAAACTGACTCGAATTTTTGTTTCACTTTCGTTCTCTAACCTTACAACAACCTTAATGCCACCAGTTCAATGAAACCGTCCAACGGCATTGCAAATCCGTGCTATCAGGCAGGAATCGATATATATGGCTGAATTTCGAGCCAATTTATCTGATTTTATTTTCGGAGAATATCCCGTGGAGATTA
>JAADGX010000200.1 GCA_013152135.1 Chlorobiota bacterium | reverse complement strand
GCTCGCATTCGACGAGGAGGGTTTCCGTGCATATTTCTTTTCCGTTCAGCGTGGTTTGTACGACAAGCTGAACCACGGGATCAGAGGAGTTGTTCTTCAAGCAGATATTGAATCCGCCTAAATCGTCGCCCGAGCTTAAAGCGCTGGTCAAGGTGAAGAAATTGACGTCCGTGGGATTCAACGTCTGCGACCATGGACCAGTAGCAGAGGAAATCGTCACGTTCGGACTCACGATGCTGATGTGGAAATCGTTCAGCGGGCCGGGAGGAGTATGGCGATTCTTCAGCGTGAAGGAGTAACAGCACTTGGCTCCCTGGATCGTCATGACGTCGATGGAATCGCATTGCTGGATAACCTCGCACTGGAGTCGGAGCGTGTCGATGGAAACCGGTTTGCCCTGGTACGTCGTCGTCCACTCGACTTCGAACAAGGGAGAAGAACTCTTGTTGTCGAAACAAACCTTGAATCCGTTCAAGGCGCCGCCGGGAACGATGCCACCGATGCCCGGAAGGGTTCTCCAGATGACCTGGCCTGAATTCCAGAGCGGTATTGTCCAGTTCGTCGGTGCGGTGGGTATCGGTCGCACGGTGACATTCGGCGTCAATACCTTGACGTGGAAATCGTCGATCATGGTCTGCGATTCGTTTCGATTCTTGACCAGGAAGTCGAAGCAGCAGTCGCCGTAAGGATCCACCGTCACGGTGTCTTTTGACGGAAGTACATACGCGCATTTCAATTTCTCCCTGCCGGAACAAATCTCTTTTCCATGGCTCGTCGTTTTCCAGCTTACGGTGAAAATTGTGGACGTGCGAGACTGCACCTTGTAACAGAATTTGAATCCCCCCAGGGATTTTCCAGGCAGAATCGGCGCATTGGGGCCGGTCAGTTCAGCGCCGGTTGCCGACTGCGAAGCCACAGACCATCCGGGCGGAGTAGTGATCGAGGTGAGAATGACCCCCGGCGTCGTAATCTGGAAATGGAAGTCATCGATGGTCTTGTTCAGGGAGTTGTTGTTCGTGATGACCCACACGAAGCAGCAATCACCCTGTGGGTCGACGGTCACTTCATCACAGGTTATATCGCAGGATAAACCCATCGATCCCGTCGTAATAGTGATCGGAACGCCGACCAAATCGCCGGGGCGCGTTGTTCTCCACCTGATGTTGAAAGAACCAACGTTCTGGTTGAAACACACGATGAAGCCGCTGAGGTCTTTTCTCGGCCGGATCGCTAGTCCGTTTGTCGTAACTTCAAAATACACGGAATCGGGTCCCCACGTCTTCACGATCCAACCGGGGGGAGCTTGTGGCGTGGCGCGAATGGTGACGCCCGGCGTAGTAACCTTGATGTGAAAATCCGTAATGGCCCATCCCCCCGCGTTCCGGTTTTTCACGGTAAAATCGAAGCAACAGTTCCCTTGCTCCGTAGCCGTCACGCTGTCGACGGGAGCAGCTTGGGACCATGCTTCCCCTCCCAGGAGGGATAAGAAGAAGACAAGGAGTAACACTTTTTTCATAGTTCTTTCCTCTATTTTAATGATACACAATGCGAAGAATTCTGGTATGCGTTTTTGCAACGACACAAAATCTAGTGAGTTTTACCAATGCCGCGATGTTCGTAAGTCATGAGAGGCCTTCTTTACGGCACATAAAATATCTCAATTGTCAACAATTATCAAACAAGAATATTTGAATCGCCCGTGTTACCGAATTACCAGGGGCATCTCCTTGCTGCGCTTGCTTTCATGCCCGGCTCGATCCACCGTGGTAATGAAGTAGAACACCGGCGATGTTTTTCCCGGACGGCGATCCACGTACTCGGTGTCGTCGGGGGAAAGCGTGGCGACCAGCACGGGTTTCCTTCCCCGGGTGTACCGGTAAAGACGGAATCCGGCCGCCGCCGGTTGAACGATCTCGTCCCAGGTGATGTACACGCGTTTTTTCATGAACCTGGCCCGGGGATTTGCCGGGGGGAATATCTCCGGCGTCGGTACGCGGGCCGTCGCCGTCATGCTCAAAGCGCTGCTGTCCATACGAATGGAATAAGCCCGGACAGCATAACTATATGTATTTCCGGCTATTACGGTCGTGTCCCTGAAGCTGTTTTGCCATGCCTCCAGAAGCGTGTCGGTCAGCGGTTTCCATTTGTCCGACGTCCCGGTTTTTCTGTATACGCGAAAGCCGTCAAGCTCCGGATCCTCGCCACGTTGGCCGTTCCACGTGATGAATATGCCGTCCTCGAGAACGACGGTCCGAACCCCCATCGGGGAGGAAACCGGGACCGGGATGAGAGGTACCGCGCTTACGGTGTCGGAAGGCGGACCCTGTACGTGGCTCGTGTTGACGGCAACCATCGAGTAAAAGTACGTGTACTTGCCTCGCAATCCCGTCGACGTATCCACGTACGAACTGGCATCAGGCGGCAGCATGGGTGAAATCTGCCGCATTGAAGAGACAAGGCCGTTTGCGCGATAGATGATGCAGCCTTCAAGGTTCTGCGTGGAATCGACGTCCCAGGAGAGCCTGACGCCTCCCCGTACCGGCGTTGCCGTCAGACCGGTCGGAGGAGCCGGCGGGGTGGTTTCATTGAACAATCCGAAAATGACCGCGCTCGGACCCGACCGCTTGTTGCCGGGACCGACGAGGCGAAAACGGTAATAGTACATCGTGGCCGGCTCGACGGTAATATCGAGGAACGTCGTATCCGTCGGACCAGCGGTGTACAATTCCACGAACCCGGAGTCCAGCGCCGGACCGCGCTCGATGATAATTCCGTGCACGGCGGATGTATCGCGGAGTCTCCACGAGAGTCGAATCCCGGACGTGTCGTCAGATTCCGCGGTCAGGAACTCCGGCAAAGGCACGGCGGCCATGTTGAACGTGACGATTGTCGTCGTATCGCTGGGAGCTCCGGGATTCTGGAAGAAGTCCGTGGCGGTGGCATAGTACTGGTAAACCTGTCCAGGTTCAATCGTATGATCCACGAGAATGAAAACCGTGGAATCATGCCGCCGCGATATGCCCATGGCAACGACGCAGCAGGAATCGGTGAAGTTGGGGCTCAACTCCTTGAAAGGACCGGATATTCCGAATCGGCGGTACACGCTGAACGTCGAAGGAGGAACGCCGGGGCCCGCCAGCCAGTGGATGCCGGCCGAAGATTCGTCGGCGAAGGTCGACAGGACGCGCAGTGACGGCACGGGTATTTCGCGCGGGTACGTGACGGGTATCTTCGTTTCCGATTGAACGACCTTGCCGTCTTCATCGATGGTGGAAACGCGGTACTCGTAGGTCTTTCCCTTTTGGACCGTCGTATCGAGCCATCGCACGCCCAGGACGAGCTGTATGGGCAGTACCTGGGACAACATGCCGGCGGATCGTAGCTCACGGCTGGCTTTCAGGCGCTCCCACAGCATCGCGACGTTGATCTTGATGGTTTTCAGTTGGGGGAAGTAGTCGTACTCCCGGAGCAGCCGCGCGTTCAAATCTTCGAACGATGTCGGGCCGGCGACTTCGGCGAGTATTTCCCAGGGAGAGCCTTTTTCCCTGCGTTCGACCCGGTAGGCACGGAGCGCTTTCCCGTCGACCGCACCGGGGAGAACGGCCTTCCCGCAGGTGATGAATGCGCCGCGCGGCCCGGTGAATACTTCTTTGGGCGACTGGGCGGAGGCGACCGAAACGAGCAGGACCGCGAACAGGGATAATGCCGTCAGTTTCGCATCGATAAAGCAAGAGTGCATTCGTGAGCCGGGAATTGACACCGTTCCTGATTGCCGGCGAGAGATGAAGCAAGCGGTCTCTTGAGGATGTTTCACGTGCATGGCAACCTCTCACTTGAAATAGAATTTGAAATACTTGTCATCGGAGCCGACGTATGCTTTCATGCCGAGCGTGATGGACGCGCTGGCGGAAGTCTTATCGCAGAGGCTACAACAACAATCCGAATCACACAACCCCCATCCTGCATATGTCGTTCCATACAACGTGAACGGGAAATCCCCCATGACGTACCACTCACCGTTTGACTGGTACATGCCTTCGATGTATGGATCGATCAGGAGACCCGCGGACAGGCCCGCGCAAGCAATGCCGATAGAGGCTCCCACACCCGCCTCGAGATTGGCAATGCCTCGAATGGAGATGAAATAAACGTTTACCGTGCCGAAGTTCATTCCGAATCGCGCGTTCGCTCCGACCTGGCAAATCAAGTACGCCGACACGAGGCCGAAGTCGAAGTCGAAGTTGGGGCAGAAGACCGGTGGGGGGAACTTCGCCAATCCTTCGAAAAAGAAACCGTGGAACTCATGGAATTGCTGTGGAAGTCCCTGGTTCTTGTACGAGTATTGCTTGAACTGATCGAGCTGTTCCGGTTCCAGGT
>JAADGX010000073.1 GCA_013152135.1 Chlorobiota bacterium | reverse complement strand
GACGGAAACGCAGCAGCCGGTCGCCGAGACGACAACGACGGAACTTGCGCCCGCGGAAGCAAAACAGGAACCGGAGGTTCACGGGGCTGCAACATCCGCACCGGACGTGACGCCGGAGGCGACGGAAACGCAACAACCGGTCGCCGAGACGGCCATGGCTGAGTCTGCGCCCAAGGAAGCGAAGCCTGAACCGGAGATTCCCGGCGTTGTTCCCGGGGCATCCGCACCGGAAAAGGCGGGACAAACGTCCCCGGAGAAAGAAACTTCCGGCTCGACGGAATTGAGCGCAAGCCTGCAAACCCCGGACGAGGGGAGTGCCGTCCCCGCTAGTCCGCCCAAACAGGAAGGGAAACAGTCTCGAGCGGCGACGCCTCCGGAGAAACTGGAGCCTATTTGGCATGAGTTGCAGGAAGCGATGCAAGGCAAGACTTCAGTGACGATGCGCTGCATCAGGCGAATTCGTGGAGGACTGGTTGTGGCGTTCAAAGGTGTTGAAGGATTCCTGCCCATGTCTCACTGTTTCCTTACGCGACGGATTCATGAAAAGGAAGTGGATGAAATGGTGGGGCAGGACCTTGAAGTGACGATCATCGAAATGGGGTCGCTGGATGACCTCAAGCTGGTTGTCAGCAGGCACGACATATTGCGGCGGGAAAAATTTGCCCAACTGGAACCGGGAATGGTCCTCGATGGCGTGGTCACCTCCATCACCGATTACGGGGTCTTCGTCGATATCGGCGGCATTGACGGCCTTGTGCACCTTTCGCGCATGTCGCGTACGCGCATTGGTCATCCGCGGGAGATGGTGAAAAAGAAGCAGAAGGTGAAAGTATCGATAGTAAGCCTCGACCCGGAACGGGAACGGATTGCCTTGAGCATGAAAGAGTTTACCAAGTCGCCCTGGACAAACGTGGCCGAGAAGTATAAAGTGGGCGAGGTGTACAAGGGCGTTGTGCGCAATATCACGTCGTTCGGCGTGTACGTGCAGTTGGAACCGGGCGTTGACGGCATGGTCCATATCTCCGATCTCTCCTGGACGCATCGCCTGAAGCATCCCAGCGAAGTCCTGCAACCGGGGCAGGAAATTGAAGTGAAAGTGCTGGAAGTGATCCCGGACAAAGAGCGGATCGGTCTGAGTTACAAAGACACGCTTCCCAATCCCTGGCCGGATATCGTTGCCAACCATGCTATCGGTACGGAATACGAAGCCACCGTCAAACAGGTGACGAATGCCGGCGCAATCGTTGCGCTGCCGTTTGATGCGGATGCCTTTGTTCCTCGCGGGAAAATGAAAATGCGGCGTCGCCGCGGGCAAAAACCGGAGGAAAATGAAGTCAAAGTGGATGACGTGCTCAAGGTGCGCATCCTGGAAATCGATCCCGACAGCAAGTCGATTGTTTGTGGAGTAGCATTCGCCGAGGAGAAAGAGACGGACAGGCCGAAGCGCCGACCGCGTGAAGATCACCGGCGGGTTACTCAGCAGTATGCCCTCAACGAGTCCGATCGCAACTATACCCTCGGTGAAATCGGGGCTCTCCAGGGTCTCGTGGTTGACGAGGAGAAAGGGAAAAAGGAGCCGGCCGCAGTCGCTTCCGAAGAGGTCCAATCGGGCACCGAAACCCCGGAGGCAAAACCAGCGCCCGTTACCGGGACGCCAACGGCTGAATCTTCCGAGCCTGAAGTCCAACCCACGGCATCTGAAAAAGAAACTCCGGCTCAGGCTGCGGCGAAAGATGCGACACCGCTGACAGAAACCGTTGAGCCTGCCGGGACCCCGGAATCGGAAGCGGCAGTACCATCTGATGCATCCGGAGCTGAGAGCGAAGCAGCGGCGACTCCCAACGTGGAGGCCGAACCCGTGATAGCAGAAGAAACGGTAGCTGAAGTTGAAGAACGTGCGCCAGTGATTGATTCGGCGGGTACGACGGAAGTTCAAACCGATGAAAAGTCGGTTGACGTTGCTGAGTCTGTGGAGGAGAAGAGTGAACCTGAAAAGGTTGCGGTAGAAGCATCGGCTGAACCAGTGAAGGAAGCGGAGGAGAAAGAATCAGAGGCGCCGGCTGGTAGCGAACTTGTTAAAGAAGAAGCCCCAGCGGAAAGTGACACTGCATCCTCTGGGAAAGAAGATGCGACCGCCGAGACAACCGACGTGGAGGAAAAACCTGATACTTCTGAAGCAGGCGAAAACACGGAAGGTGAAGCTTCAGCGGGAAAGGACGAACTTCCGGCAAGTTAATACCTGCCAGCAGATTGGATAAAAAACCCGGGCTCGTCGAGTTCCGGGTTTTTTTGTTGGGTAGAAGCTGAATCTGAAAGTTATCGTGTCGGGAGGCCGAGTTTCCTTTTCGCGATGTCGAGATATTTCGCTGTCGGGATGTTCGCTGATCAGTTTCCGCCAGGCTTGCCGTGCGCCCCTTTCGTTCCCCATCAGCCGGAGGCAGTTCCCCTTCATCAGCAACGCGTCATCGTCTTTATCGGTGTAACGATAGCGGAGAATATTATTGAAATATTCAAGTGCGCCTTGGTAGTTCCCCTTTGCGTATTGAATTTCGCCCAGCCAGTATTCGCAGTTGTCGGTAAGCCTGTTTTCCGGTTCCTCCGCCAGGAGGTCCTGGAACAGCTTCTCCGCGTAGGTGAACTCGCGGTTCTTAAAAGCTGTCAGGGCGGTTTGGTATCGACTCATAAACGCCATCGATGCCTGGGGCGGTTTCGCGGTTGGAATGCGCGATGCGGCCGGTGGCGGTGGCGCGGTCTCGATCCGTGGTGGCGCTGGCTTGGGCTTGTTCTCGATATCAGGCGCTACCCATTTGTCTTGAGGGACTTTCTCGGCAGGTTGAACTTCTCCCGGTGGCGGGGGGCTCTTGGCAAGATCGGCGACGGATACGTCCGGGGGTTGGAATTTGGCGTGCGGCTCCGGGGCGGTGGGCGCTTTCAGGTTCTGTATTCTCGCCGCAAGTTCCTTCCGTTCCGCTTCCGCCCGCTTGTAATCCGCTTCCGATTCCTTGGCCATGACTCTCCATTCCTGGACCAGCTTCGAACATTGCTCGTTCTGGAGTTTCAGGGAATCGATAACGTAGTACAAGTAATCGTTCTCTTCGATCAACTCCTCACTCGGTGTGCAACCGGGGAAAATGGAGAATAAAGCGATACCTGTGACACAGAGGAAAATCGGAATGGTTTTCATGACGATACCCTTGGAGAGAACATGATGTGGACCAATACATTCAATGGCCTACCGCGTGTATTGAATCTGCAAAATCACGGAGTTCTTTCAAAGCCCTTTTCTGTTCAAAATGGTTCCCCGCCACGACGACCGTGGCGCCCGCTCGCGCCTTGGCGGCTGCTTCCCGCACGCCCGTTAAGCCACCTCCGACAATGAGAGGCAGGTGGCATTGTTGGGCGACAGCCTCAATCATCTCATCCGGCACCGGCATCCGGGCGCCGCTTCCCGCTTCCAGGTACACGAGCTTCATCCCGAGGTACCGTGCCGCGAGGGCATGGGCGACGGCGATGTCCATGTTGTTCCGGGGCAGGGGGCGGGTGGCGCTGATGAACTCCACGCTGGTCATTCCACCCGATTCGACCAGGAGGTACGCGGTGGGAATCGCCTCCAGATCGTAATCCCGGATGACGGGTGCGGCTTGTATGTGCTGACCGATGAGGTAATCCGGGTTGCGTCCGCTGAGGAGGGAAAGAAACAGGATCGCGTCCGCTTCCGGCACAACGTGCTGGGCGGCTCCGGGAAAAAGGACAACGGGACGATCGGTGGATTTCTTTACCAGCTGAACGCTCTCCGCCACTTTTTCTCGCGTTACGAGACTTCCGCCGACGAGGAAACCATCGACGCCGTTTTCAGTAGCCGCGGCGACCAGGTCGGACACGGCGTTCGTTTCCGCATCGCCTGGATCGATAAGCAGGAAAAAAAGGTGCCGGTTATTGGTCTGGGCTTTGGTGATATACTCGTAGACAGTAGACAAGGTTAATCTTGGGGGAGATATTCGTGTGCTCGTTTCAGGATATCATCCAACCGCGATAGATCCTTCGCGCCCGCGGTTGCCAGATGCGGCCTTCCGCCGCCCCCGCCTCCGAGTTCCTTGGCGATGGCGCCTACGATTTTCCCGGCGCTCCAATTCTTCGCTTTGATCAAGTCGTCGGTGACCACGCAGACCAGACCGATCTTTCCGTCGATCTCGGAGGCGAGGATACCCACGCCCGAACGCAATCGCTCACGCAGCAGGTCGCCGAGCGCTTTCAGAGCGTCGTGGCTGTTGACGCGCACTTTCGTGGCGACGAAGCGCACGCCACGGACGGTCGGGGCGTCGGAGATGATCCCGGCTAACCGTTCCTTCTCCTGCTCCAGGGACAAGCGGGCGAGTTCTTTTTCCAACTCGCGTACGTGCGTGGAGGGCTTCCGTTTCATTCCTGGCCTCGGCGAGGTCGGCGTGCAGGCTTCGAATGTATTCTTCCACACCCGCGCCGGTCACCGCCTCGATGCGCCGCGTGCCGCTGGCGATGGACGACTCGGACACGATCTTGAACAACCCGATTTCCGCGGTGTTGGCCACGTGGGTGCCCCCGCAAAACTCGAGTGAGAAATCGCCGAACTGCACGACGTTGACGCGGTCGCCGTACTTATCGCCGAAGAACATGAGCGCGCCCATTTTCTTCGCTTCTTCGAAGGGAAGATCGCGGAGATGCGTGCGGGGAATCGCTTCACGGATCTTTTCGTTGACGAGCGTCTCGATGTCGCGTATCTGCTCATCCGTGAGTTTGTCGTAGTGCGAGAAATCGAATCGGAGCCGCCGCGCTTCCACAAGCGATCCCGCCTGCTGCACGTGCGGGCCGAGCACCGCGCGCAGGGCACTGTGGAGAAGGTGCGTGGCGCTGTGATTGCGCATGATGGCTTTCCGCCGTTCCGCATCGACTCGCAGGCGAACGATCTCGGACAGGCGCAGGTCGACATTCGTCTCCGGGATCAGGTGAACGATCGCGCCGCTCGTCTTGGCGACGCCGGATACCGCGAGTGTGTGTCCTTCCGCGTGCATGACACCGACGTCGCTTACCTGGCCGCCCGATTCGACGTAAAACGGCGTCTTGTCAACCACCACGTACGCTTTGCCGTCCTCCTGGCGCAGGCCGATGATCTTCGCTTCCGTTTCGAGTGTATCGTAACCGGTGAAGGCCGTCTCGCCTGCCCCCGGCGCCACGTCGAGCTCGAGTTCGCTCTCTTCGCCCGTGATGGACAACGTGAATTTCGATTTCGATGCGTTGCGCGACCGGGTTTTCTGCTCGGTCATGCGTTTCTCGAACTCCGCTTCATCGACTTCGAGGCCGCGCTCCCTGGCCATGAGCGTCGTCAGGTCCAACGGGAATCCGTACGTGTCGTACAGCTTGAACGCGTCAGCTCCCGGGATGCGGTTCGAGCCTTCCTGTTTCACCCGCGAAACTACCTGCTCGAAAATCTCCAGCCCGCGATCCAGCGTGGCGTTGAAACTCTCTTCCTCGGCCCGGATGATGTTTTCCACCACTTCCCGCTTCCCCGTGACTTCGGGAAAGACGTCGCCCATCTGTTCCACGACCGTTTCGACGATCCTGAAAAGGAACGGCTCCCGCATGCCGAGTGTGCGGCCGAAGCGGGAAGCCCTCCGCAGGATGCGGCGCAGGACGTACCCACGTCCCTCGTTGGAAGGAACGGCGCCGTCCGTGATGGCGAACGTCAACATGCGGACGTGATCGGCGATAACCCGCATGGCGATTTCGTTTTCCGCACCGTCGTACGGCCGGGCGGAAAGCTCCTCGATCCGGCGGATGAGGGGAAGGAAGATATCCGTGTCGTAATTCGACGTCTTGCCCTGGAGCACGGCGCAAATGCGCTCGAAACCCATGCCGGTGTCGATGTGCCGCTTGGGCAGCGCGTGGAGTTCCCCGCTTTTATCGCGGCTGTACTGGATGAAGACGAGGTTCCAGATTTCCATGACTTCGGGCCGGTCGGCGTTGACCAGTCCCGCTCCGGACTTGTCCGGTGTCATGTCGATGTGGATTTCAGAACAAGGTCCGCACGGTCCCACGTCGCCCATTTCCCAGAAATTCGTCTTCTCGTCGAATCGCAGGATGCGGCTTGGGTCGATGTCCGTTTCCGATTTCCAGTACTCGAACGCTTCGTCGTCGGTTGTGTACACGGTGGCGTAGAGACGATCCTTGGGGAGTCCCCAGACACCGGTCAGCAGTTCCCACGCCCAGGCAATGGCTTCCTTCTTGTAGTAGTCGCCGAAGGACCAGTTGCCCAGCATCTCGAAAAACGTGTGGTGGTACGTGTCGCGACCGACTTCCTCGAGGTCGTTGTGTTTACCGGATACGCGGATGCACTTCTGCGTGTCGGCGGCGCGGGTGTATGTAGTCACGGGAGCCGGTGTTCAGAAACACGTCCTTGAACTGGTTCATCCCCGCGTTGGTGAACAGCAGGGTAGGATCATCGAGGGGAACCACGGGAGCGCTCGGCACGATGCGGTGGCCGCGTTCCTTGAAAAAGTCCAAGAATGATTGTCGTATTTCGCGTGATGTCATGTGAAGACTGTATTTGAATTCCGGTTTGTCGATTTACGTTGACGCCGCGATTCTCACGTGATGATTGGTGTATTCGTGGCGCAATGATGTTCGTCCTGCGTGGGCAGGTGTTGAGAAACAATTACCGGAATGTACAAAAAATTATTGAACGGGGTGAGATTTGAAGACGATCCGGAATTACGGGTGGATGAAAGGAGATGCGAAACCGGCGGCGTCAGTACTCGATCTGGGTATGCAGGGCGATCTCTTCGAGGACGCCGCTGACCCGCAGGCATTCGGCCATCTCACCCGTGTACACGCATGCCTTGCCCCTGGTGTGAACTTCCCATGCGAACGCTTCTCCTTGCTCGTACGTGCACCCGACGGCTTTTACCAACTGAACGATAACCTCCTCGAACGTATGAACCTCGTCGTTGAACAGGATGACTTTTGCCGGTTCATCGGTCGCGGTTCCGTCTGTTTCCTCTATGTCGGGTACCGGGATTTCCTGGGGCATGGCTACGGTTGCATTTTGCTGTTCAATAACACAGGAGCTAAGATAGTCGTTCAATGGATTGAGTGCAAGCCACCCCGCCCGAAGCTCGCTTCACGACCCGCTCCGGGACGAGATGGCACATCAGCTGCTACTCGTACTATCTGGTTTTGAAGTCCATTTTCTTTTTCAGCAAGGCGTTCACCCTCCATTCCGAAACCTGGAACCACTGAGGCGAAACGGATGTCTGGAGGAAATACAGGTTACCCTCCCCGCCCGGGTAAAAGCGGATCTGGGTCCCGTCCACGTCCAGGACGCACCGCGGCGGACCGGGGGCTGTCGTCATTGTATCCAGGAACTCGTCCGCGCTCAACGACGCGAGGCTTGAGAGAAACGACTCGACTCGACCTTGGTCGGCGGGTTCCCCGTCGACGGTCCAGAGCGAATCGTCGCGATTGAGGACGAAGACGGTGTCGGCGTATTGGAATTGCACGCGCCGAACCAGGTCCTTTTTTACGTCGAGGATCATCCGGTCGCGCCAGTCCGACGGGTTGTCCGACAGTATGCCGTACGACAAACCGGTTACCATCCACACCTCGTTTTCATCCGCCAGGCGCATGTAGCGCGAGGTGAAATCCGGGCCGTTCTTTCCGACCACGAGGTGCACTACGGGTTTTCCGTGTTCCATGATGCGGAGCTCGGTGCCGGTGCTGTCAACTTGGAACACGCCGTGTTTTTCCGGCTTGGAAGAAACCACGGTGGACGCCTTCACTGCGGAGAGTTCGTGCAGCAAGTCGCCGACTTTCTTCGCATCGGCGCGGTAGGAAACGGGCTTTTCTATTTTCCAGGTGTTCCCGCTGCGGCGCAGCTCGATGGTCGTTGACCCGCGCGTAATGGTGATGCCGTCCACCGCCGCGGAATCGACGGCGATCAGCTGCGGGATTTCCTCCGGGTTGATGCTTCGTTCGCCGGAATTTGTAACGATCAGGATGGCGACCACGAGCAGGACGATGAAGATAACGGCGAGAAAGGTTATGTTCGTTTTCATCTTTGAATCTCCCTCATGAAACAGCGAGCGCTTTTTTCCGGGCCTTCCGCTGCCGCCACCGGAACAGTCCGTAGAGGATCATCAACAATGGCGGGAGCAGGAGATCGGCCCACTTGACAAACCCCCTCGTGCCGTCCGAGACGGGGTCGAGGGGTGGCGCGACGAGATTCTTGGAGCGAATCTCGATCAATCCCATGTCGTCGACAAGGTAATCCATCATGTTGGCGAAAAAGGTGAGGTTATCGCTGCTCCGGATGTAGTTGTCGAGAATGAAGTCGCCGTCGCCCACCAGCACCAGCCGGGTATTGGGACTCTTCTTCAGCACGGACTGGGCGCTGGCGACAGGCACGCCGTTCGTATCCGTGGGAACGGGACGGTTGGCGAAGAAGCTCTCGAACGATCCTTCCACGACGATGGCAAGCGGAATGTTCGACTCCGAGAACGCGCCCGGGTCCGGCTGCATCCTGGGATCGAGAATGAACATGCCGCTCTGGCGCCCGCTCCGCTCCGACGATTTGACCAGCACCGTTGCCTTGAGACCGCGGGAGGCGACGTTGCCCGTGTCCACGGAACTGACGAAGAAGAATGCCAGTTGCTGAAGGTCCTTCACCATGACGTTGTTCTCGTCGAATACGGAGGCGACGGGCAGGAAGGGATAGGGGATGGCGCTCTGGATCCTGAAGCCGCCGTGCTCCTGGATCAGGGAAATGTTCGAGCATTGCACGTCGCGCACCAGGTCCCGGTTCAGGCGCAGGCCGTAGTTTTCCAGGAGGGGATCGAGTTTGAGATCGAGCGGCTGGGCGTATTGTTGCTGGAGCGTGGCCGGTACGGCGTTCAAGAGGAAAGCGACTTTGCCTCCCTTCATGATGAACTGGTCGATGAAGAATTGCTCGCCTTCCGGGATGGGTTGCGTCGGTGCGTCCACCACCAGCACGGAGACGTTGTCGGGCACCGGGTCGTTCGCACAGTTCACGGTGGTGAACCTGTATTGCTTCGCCAGCGCTTTCTGGACGCTCTGCAGCCTGGACAGTTCCGGTTCTCCGTGACCGGTCAGGAAGCCGATGGTCTTCTGGTCGCGGGAGACAAGGCGCTTGATGGCGGAACTCAGGTCGTACTCGAGGCTGGCCGTGTTCTGTACCACGGGGATGACTTCCTTCCTGTCCTCGAACAGGAGCACGATGCCCATGTACGCCCGCTTGGCCACGAACTTGTCCGCTTCCAGCGCCTGGATTTCCACCGGCGGTATTCCCTCGCGGGTCGCCTCCTGCATCAATTCGTCGGTGGACGGATCGATGAACGTGTACTGGAGGTTGTCGCCGGCGTAGGCGCGGTAGTCGTTGAGCACGTCGTAGATGGCGCGCCGGTTGCTGTTGTACGGCGCGGGCAGGTCTTCGTTGAAGTACACCTTCACCGTGAGGCGGTCGTCGAGCGATTCCATGAGCTTGACGCTGGCGGGGGAGAGTGTGTACACGTTTTCGGCTGTCAGGTCGAGGCGCGTGAACAACCGGATGCTGATGATGTTGATCAGAACCAGGATGCCCAGGACCAGGAATGCGCGCGTCAGCATTTGCTGTTTGTTTTTCATGGTTCCCTCCTCAGTTGTTGCGCCGTTCGAGTGACAGGGTGGAGAGGTACAGGAAGAATCCCGTGACCGAGAGGAAGTAGATCACGTCCCGCGAATCGATGACGCCACGGGCCATGTTTTCGTAGTGCAGGGAAGTGCCGAGGAACTCGAAGATCGGCGAGAGGAAACCGGGCACGTACATGACGACCTTGTCCAGCATGAAGAACACGAAAACCATGAGCAGGGCGAAAATGAACGCGACCACCTGGTTCTCGGTCAGGCTGGAGGCAAAGATCCCCACGGAGATCCAGGCCCCGGCCAGGAACAACAACCCCAGGTAGCCGCCGATCACCTGGCCGGTATCGATCTTTCCGAGGACGGCCACCGTCACGTAATACAGCACGGTGGGCAGCAAGGCGGCCGCGGTCAGGAGCCAGGCCGCGATGAACTTGCCCAGCACGATCTCCGAGTCCAGGACGGGCTTGGTCACGAGCAATTCGATCGTCCCGGATTTCTTTTCCTCGGCGATGAGGCGCATGGAAATGGCGGGAATGAAAAACAGGTACACCAGCGGCACCACGTCGAACACGACCCGCAACGTGGAAGCGTTCATGAGGAACAGGTTGCTGGTGAAGAACCATCCCACGATTGCCAGGAACACGACGATGACGACGTAGGCAATGGGGGAGTTGAAGTACGACTGCATTTCTTTCTTGAGGATGGGCCAGATGTTGGCCGGTTGTAAGCGGATTTCAACAGGAAGTGATTTTGTCATGACTTCTATCCGGGAAGTAGTACATGCATTTGACTGGGAACGCTGTCGGCGGGACGGGGCCGACGAAGACGCGGCTCGAATGCCGAATCATTGCGAGCGCGTGAGTTTCTGGAACACCGATTCCAGGCTCGTACCGCTGCGGTGCATGTCGAGCAGCACCCAGTTGTTCTTCACGGCGGTGCGGAACACCGGCTCGCGTAGATCGACGCCCGGCGAAGCGTACACCACGAAGGAGAGTTCGTTGTCGCCGCCGGTTTTTTCCACGTGGGTCACTCCCTCGATCGATTTCAGCGAGGCCGTGATGCTCTCGGAGGAAACGCCGTTCGGTTTCACTTCCACGCGGATTTCG
>JAADGX010000084.1 GCA_013152135.1 Chlorobiota bacterium | reverse complement strand
CTCTTTCGGAAAAGATCATTCTTCCCTCGAATTCCAAGGCGATGATACCGGTCATGCTTCAAACTCCCATCGACCTGAAACAAGCGCTTGCTTTCAGTATAACGGTGCGATATGACCCGGCGTTCTTGTCTTTCAACGGCGTCTCTTCACGATGGACGATGTTCGATGAACGCCCCATAACCTTCAGCTCCGTTGGCCCGGGTATCGTCAGGATAGACGGTGGTCCCGCATTCGTCGATTCTCTCCAAGGCATTCTTTTCTACCTCGATTTTACAATTCTATCCTCGCGCTACTCGGGCGTGACACCACTGGCAATCGAGTCCGCCGAAGTTCGCCAGAGTTGTCAACCCAGTGTTTTTGTAACCAACTCCAGCGTTCTGATAGACGGAATATGCGGGAAAATATCGAGTCGCCTGCAGAACCCTGCAATCAGGTATATCGGCAATAGTTTTACCGGCGGTGAACACGGTCGGGTCAGGCTCTTCATCCCTCAGCGGTATGAGGGGGCTTCGGCCACGGTGCTCCTGCGAAATGCCCGAGGCAGTAAGGTCGCAGAACTTTTCCGCGGCATCGTCACGGTGGGCGAACGTTTTATCGATGTCAACTGGGTAAGTGAAAACGGTACACTTCTTCCTTCCGGGTTGTATTTTTTTGAACTACTGGTCGGAGGAAACCGGGCGGTGGCGAAATGCATCCATCTCCAATAAAACGAACACCGGGCCTTTTGCCTCGACTGTTACTTTTTACGAGCGTGGCTCTTTTGCTTACGGTCGGCCCGCGGCTCGCTTATGCCCAACCGCTCTCGGTGGAAATCGTCGAGTTCGACACGACAGGATTTCCCACTATTCGCATGGCGGTACAATTGTGGCAGGACACGACACTGTTCACGAGTTACTCCGGTGTAAAGTTTACAGTCTCCGAAAACGGCCGAACACAGATCCTCCAGGAGATGAATTGTCCGGCTGATCCCGATACACGGTTGTCCATTGCGTTGTTGATCGACCGCTCAGGTTCCATGGCCGAGCGGAAAGTCGACGGGGCTATTGTGAATGATCCCGATACGACAAAGCTGCGGGCGGCAAAAGCAGCCGTGGCGGCTTTCGTGGATCGCATGGGGCCGAGTGACGAGGCGGGAATATTCAGCTTCGCCTGGGAGTCGGGGCGGATCCGGGGATTCAGCATCAACCAGGACTTCTCCAAGGACAAAGTGCTGTTGAAGAATTCCCTCGTGCCAATATCCGCGGGTGGTGGGACGTGGTTATGGCAGGCTGTGCTCGAGACGTTGAAACGGCTGGACACCAGGCAGGGAAAAAAGGTCTTGATCGTGCTTACCGACGGGAAGAGCGAAAAAGAAACACGCAGCGTGGCCGACGTCATAAACGAAGCACTGCAACGAAAAATACCGGTTTATACGGTCGGGTTGGGCGAGTACGTATCGGCAACCAACCTGAGGGCGGTGGCAGCCGCTACAGGCGGTAAATACTATTACGCAAAAGAAGTGGATTCACTTTCCTCGATATACGACGACATCGCCGACGAAGTCCTGGTGGATGGGTGTCGGATTACGTATGTGACGGATGAACCGTGCTGGGATGGTATTGTACGGAATGTCGTCGTGGAGGCCTTTACGCGCCAGCAGGTTATTGAAACAGACACGGCTTATCATCCCGAAAATCGTTTGAAGCCGATCCGGTTCTCCGTGGCTGATGATATCACGGTGGAAGCGGGCGATACCATTGTGGTTCCGGTGTTTTGCGAACCCGTTTTCAACAACGGGGCGTTTTCGTTCGACGTAACGCTGGCGTATAATTGGCGACTGTTGAATTTCCAGGAAGTTCGGACTTCCAATACCCGCACGGAAAACCACCAGGTGCAGTGGGACGTCCTCCAGCCCGGTGTTGTGCGCGTGTATGCGCCCGCCCGGCCTCCCGCCATTCAGACTCCTCTCTTGTTCAATCTCGTATTCGACGCTGTGTTCGTAAAGGATACGAACAGTACCGTTCTGGAATTCACGAGCGCGAATTACTCCGAGGAATGCCCGGCGGATGTCGCCACCGAGGATGGATTGATTCGTCTCGAACCATGCATAACGAACTACGTTTTGTTTACGGATTCGCTCAGCATCAAGCCAGCAGGGAGCGACCTTCGTTTGCCGTTGTATCTCGATCCCCCGCCGGGCAACGGTGATCCGGTGGAAATCGTCGTCACCGTTTCCTACAATTCACAGCTTCTCAGGTTTACGGGTTTTGACGAGACCGAAAGCGTTGCGGCGGAAATATCAGCCAACGTATTTCCTTCCGGCGACGGTATGGTGACCATCCAAATGAAAGGCTTCCTGCGCGGCGACCGGAAATTATTAGGGACGTTGTTGTTTTCCGTCGTCGATGTTCCTGACAGCAGGGTGGCGATTGTAACGGTGGAGAATGCTTCGGTTAACACGAAGTGCATAACCACGGTACAGGCCCATCCTCTGGCCGTTTTTATCGATGGTCAATGCCGCAAGATCGCCTCCCGCCGGAGAGCGGCGTTTCTGTCCGCGCGTCCGAATCCGTTCAACGAACAAACCCTCGTGCATTTCGTGGTTCCAGTGGATGGGAGGGTGCGCTTGCGAAGTATAACGTTGT
The DNA here is from genome assembly GCA_013152135.1 of Chlorobiota bacterium. Taxonomy (GTDB): domain Bacteria; phylum Bacteroidota; class Ignavibacteria; order SZUA-365; family JAADGX01; genus JAADGX01. The sequence goes on along the minus strand of JAADGX010000084.1, from coordinate 1,792 downwards.
CCGGCGTACGTGTTGCCACGTATCGGGATGGTTGGATGCGGGCGGGAGAGTACGCGCTGCCCGTTGCGTTCGACGGAATTTCTTCAGGTACGTTTTACCTCGTCCTGGAGACGGGCGCGGGCGTTGACGTGAAAAAGATTGTCATGGTGAAGTAGAAAATCGGAACGAGCAGGGAATTGCGCCTGCTAACGCTGAAGCCAGTCGAGAAGCATTGAATTCATTTCTTCCTCGCTGAATCCTGGGATGTCGTACATCCCCTTGCGCAAGCGCTGGCGGAGTGCTTCATACAACGTTACGGCACACGCCACGGAGATATTCAGACTTTCGACCATGCCCATCATGGGAATGCTGAAAACTTCATCTGCCAGGGCAACCGCTTCGTCCGAAACGCCGCGGTGTTCGTTCCCGAATACGAAAGCTGAGGGCATCGTGGCGTCGATGTCATACAGTGAAATACTCGATTGCGAGACATGCGAGGCGTATATGCGAAATCCTTCCTTGCGCAACGCGGCGTAACATTCCCCGACCGACCGGTGATGCTCAATTTCTATCCACTTCTTGGCGCTGGACGAGCTTTTTTTTCCCAAAGTGGGAAAAGATTCGATGGTGTACAGCAGGTGAAGGCGATGGATGCCGACTCCATCGGCCGAGCGCAAAACAGCACTCACGTTGTGTGGATCGTGCACGTTCTCGATGACGACGGTCAAGTCACGTTGGCGCCGTGCGATAACTTCCCGGAACCTGGCTATTCTACGAGGAAAGAACGTCTCGAAAGGGCGCTTCACGATTCCGTGGATTTCTTCTTGTAGTACGTTGCCATGGCAGCATCCCCGAGTTTCTCGTACATCAGCGCCAGGCAGGTGTAAAGGGGGCGGGGATCCTGATGCGACCTCAGTCCTTCTTTCAGGATGGCGAGAATTTCGGACGGTTGGGGCAATCCCGTATTGGGATCGTAGGATTCAGCGAGATACTTGTACGGCTCTATGCGGTGAGGCGCTTCGGCCACGGCCTTCTGGTAAAAAGCCAGGGCGGACGAGAAATTATCCTCTTCCCCGTAAAAGAACTCGCAAGCTTTTGCCAGGGTCAGGTTCACGTCAAACCGCAAGTCCGGCGCCTGTTGTTCGATCCACTTCCCAAGAAAGACGCGTTCGTCATAGGAGAGATGGGGGCTGGTCAATGCCTCTCGAACCGAATCAACGTCGGGTTTGCCGCTCTCGATTATAGAACGGACCGAATCGTATATTTCGTCGAACGATGTACAATCAGTTAATTTGCGTTTTTGCTGTTCATTTTTCATGCGCCGAAAATATCGGTATAAAAAGCGTAGTGTTGCAAATCCGAGAAAGAAATTTTAAGTTAGTTTTCCGCTTTGGCGGGTTAGCTCAGTTGGTAGAGCAGTGGAATCATAATCCACGTGTCGGGGGTTCGAGTCCCTCACCCGCTACAAATACGGCCCGTAACATCAGCCCGGGTCGTTTTTCTTTTGCACACGGAACTGGATGCGGCGATGCGTGAAAGCATGCAAAATATCGGCTTGCTCATACTTCGGCTTGGAATCGGCCTTATGTTTATTTATCACGGCGCTCCTAAACTCTTCGGCGGTACAGCGACATGGGAGAGCGTGGGTATGGCGGTCCAGTATTTCGGTATCGAATCCGGCTATGCCTGGTGGGGATTTATGGCGGGGCTGGCCGAGTGCGGTGGGGGCGTTTTGCTCGTGCTGGGGTTGATGGTGCGCCCGGCGGCGTTTTTCATGGCTGTTACCATGCTGGTGGCGGCAACCAGGATGTTG
>JAADGX010000148.1 GCA_013152135.1 Chlorobiota bacterium | reverse complement strand
TGACTTCTTCGTCTCCTGGGAAGGGTAGACGCCGTACATCATGATGCCCGGGCGCACCATGTCGAGGATCGTATCCGGGTGCTGCAGGATGGCTCCGGAGTTTGCGATGTGCCGCACCGGGGTTGGCAGGGAACGTCGTGGAAAGAATTCGAGCGCTTCCAGGAATCGCTCGAGCTGGAGATTCGTAAAGGTCGGATCGGAGTGGTGGGAGGCGGCAAAGTGCGAGAACACTCCGATGATGTCGCAGTGAGAAGACGCGATGGCCGCCTCGAACAGTGTGTGGGCGTTGTAGTAATGCACACCGATGCGTTCCATCCCCGTGTCGATCTTGAGGTGTACCTGCGCCCGCTTGCCCATCACGGCGGCGGTCTGGTCGATCTGCCGGAGCTTGAATACGGAAGAGGCGGTGATCATCAGGTCGTATTCGAGGAAATGAGTGATCTGGTTGCCGATGATGCCGCCAAGCACGAGTATGGGAGCGGTGATGCCCGCTTTTCGCAACGCGATTCCTTCTTCGAGGAAGGCGACACCGAGTTGATTCACACCCATGTTCAGCAATTCCCGCGAGGTGCGGATCAGGCCGTGACCGTACGCGTTGGCCTTGACGATTCCCATGATGGTTGTGTCCCCGACGGCCTTTTTAATGCCGTCGACGTTGTGGCGGAGGGCGGACAGGTTTACTTCGACAATCGTGGGCCGAAGGGTGATAGCGGTGTCTTCAAAGACGTTTTCGATCATGCGGGAATCAGGGCTCGCGTGTTATTTGATGACTTGCACCTTCTGGACCTGGACGGATGCGCGGTTCGACATGTGGATGAAATACATTCCCGGTGGCAGGTTGCTCGCATCCCATTGCAAGGTTCCTACGCCGATCGAAGAAATATGCTCATCGAGCAGGACAGCGATTTTTCTCCCGGTGATAGCGTACACCGAGACGGTATACTCACCCGGTTCAAATATATTGTACGAAAGGTTGACAACCGAACGCTGGGGATTTGGATACGGCGCTTGCAGCCGGAAGCCGATGTCCCTCGCATCGTAGTCGGCAAGTATTTCCCGGATGCCTGTCGGGTCTCCTTTTTCATAGTACGGGTTTCCAAGCTCGATCCATCTCCAGATGGCGAAATCCGGTGCATGGATAACGTGGATATCCGCATGGACATGCTGTTTGCGGTCGGCGCTGTTCGCGAGGCGTGAGAACGTACCATTGCCCGTTGTGTACACGAACCCGTGCCTTCCGGAGGCGTGGGCGGAACCGACGTCCGGGAATCCTATTTCCCTGATCCGGAAACTTTCCATGACCTTTCCTGCCAGCCGCGTGAAGTACGCCTTTCCCACGAGGGTCAGTTTGCCTGAGTCCACCAGGGAGTAAAGGACATCCATGGCGGTGACGACACCAGGCTGGAACGGCATCCTGTGCAGGGAATCCCGACCATTAACACGGATATCGTGGGACGTTACATGGACGTTCTCGAACGTCTTTTGCACGGTGACACGACCGGAACCGGGTGGATTGCCCCGATAGTCTGACGGATTGATGCTGATCCTGACGCGTGATACGACGTGGCCCGAATCCTGCTCACGGATGATCTCTTCCTTGAATTCCTTCTTCAGCTCCACGAGGTTTTCACCCATGACGAGCTGAACCCACGATCCGGGCTGGTACAAAAGCTCATCCCAGCGTATTTGCCTCCGGTACCGGAGTTCATTCTGAGTTCCGCTTCCCGCGTCATAGCTGAAGTGATACCAAAAATCGCCCGGCACGCCGTCCACCGAATCGATGAAATGTGTCCGGCAGGAATCGTCCCAATGGTACGCGATGTGGATTCCGTTCCGTTCAGCCACGGCAAGGAGCACGTCGAAGAACGAATAATAGCCCGGCGCGAAAACATCGGGACGGACGGTCTTTATCTGGAATTCCTCTGGACGGAACACGTAGCCGGAACCCTTGATGACGACGTTTGATTCCTGCACCGGAGGCGGCGGGACATTACCGTTCAACTGACCCGGGGTCTTCAACTGGTCGACGTTCATGGAAGCGGGAAAGAAATGACAGTGACGACAGTCGTTATCCGGTGGTACCTCGGTATGGTACCGGGGAAATGATTTTGTGCGGGTCGCGGAGCCGTTGCCACCGGGGACGTGGCATTTGTTGCAGTCGCGGCGTTCAGGCAGTGCGTGCCATGATCGGCTCCGTATTGAGCCGAGTTGCATGAGGTATTCACCATCCGGAAGGTTCACGGCGTAGACGCGGCCGCTGCTGTCCGAAGGTGGAAGCGTGATTCTGCTCCCGTCATTTCGGACGAGTGCGAACGTTACGCCCGGAGCGACATTGCCCGCGTCGTAATCATCGAAGACCGTGCCGCCGAGGCTGAAGGTCGGATGGCATGAAATGCATTGCTTGCCGGGGTTATGCTGGGCGACGGCGACGAACGTGGAAAGGAAAAGCGCGGAGAGATTGAACAGAGTTGATAACCTCGTTTTCATGGCATGACACGTTCATGGTGAGAGAGATGGATTCAGGACATTCGTCTCCGCAGGATGGTGCAAGATACAAACGGCGGGAGGATAAGCAAAAAGGATGGTTCTCTCTTGCGCGTCTTTCTTGGAGATGATTCAGATTGGTGTACGGAGCGACGGAATCATCTCTTCGTGGTGACAACTCCACTGTCCAGAAAAGGCTTTTCTTTCACTTTCATCGTTATCGTTCGTTGAGGATGGTGTCAATCCTGTCCATAATTTCTCCATCGAGACGGAGGTCTGCTGCTGCGACGTTGGATTCGAGGTGCTCGACCGTGTTGGCCCCGACGATGGCCGAGGTGACGCCCTCGCGCGCGATGACCCATGCGATGGAGAGCGTGGTCAATGTTGTACCGATTTCCTCGGCGAGACATTGCAGGTTTTCCACCATGATGATGTAGCGTTCATAGACGTCGGGTTTGAAGAAATCGCCGAACTGACCGCGCCAGTCGGAAAACGTGGATTCCCGCGTGTACTTGCCTGTCAGAAGCCCGCTGGCCAGAGGACTGTATGGCAGCACACCGAGGCGTTCCTTGCGGCAATAGGGCAGAAGATCTTTTTCAATCGCACGGTCGAGCAGGTTGTAGCGCGGCTGAACGGAGACGATGTCCGCGTACTGCCGCGCCTCCCGAATCAAATCCACCGAGTAATTGCTGACCCCGATGTACCGGATTTTTCCTTCATCCTGTAAGGCCCGCAGTGTTGTGAAGGTCTCTTCGAGGGAGACGTTACGGTCCGGCCAGTGCACCTGGTAGAGATCGATGTAATCCGTCCGCAGGCGACGCAGGCTCTGTTCGATTTCGAAGCGGATTGATTCACCGGAGCAATCCCGGTAGATGTTATTCTCCGGTTCTTTCCAGCGCAGGCCCAGCTTGGTGGCATAGATGACCCGGTGGCGAACATCTTTCAATGCCTTCCCCACCAGGGTTTCCGCGTGACCGAGTCCGTACACCGGTGCGGTATCAAAGCACGTGACACCGAGATCGTACGCTCGTTTGAGGGTTGAAACAGCGGTTTTTTCATCCACCGGCGACCAGTGAGGCGGTCCGCCGATGCCCCATGTACCGAAGCTGATAACGCTGGGGTGGAGGTCGGAAGTACCGAGTTGTCGGGTAGTCATGGTGTATTACTTCGATAGTGGAAAAATTCCATGATTCTGCGTAACAAATCTACCGATTTGAATTGCAAGAGAGAAGTTCATTCGAGTCATGATTGCTGATCTTAATGAATACGTAGCCAGGGAATTTTCGTTGAACAGACATCGAAATGATTTGAAAAATTGCATGGAGAAATGTATAATCTCTTACAAGATCGAAAATCCCGTACATCAGTTGTAGATATGAGGAGAAAACCCACGCGAATTCTTGTCACTATAAAACGTCACGGAATGGATATTCCCGGTTACTCACGGTGTGCCATGATAGCGGTATATGTCTCGGTACTCCTGCTTTGGTTCGGTTATCAATGTAAAATCCAGGCCCAACCCTTACCGAATCAAGGAGTTCGTGTGGGAATATCAAGTTGGGTGGAAATCAAGGACAACCAATACATCAAGCAGCCTGTTTTTACCGCCGAATGCTGGGTTAAAGTGTTTAGTTCGGGACTGATTGTTACGCGTGATCATCCTTCTGGCGAACCGTCGGATTGGCAGCTATGGTATCATCATCCCCGGAGAAGGCTGGCGTTTATTACGGCCAAGAGCCCGCCGGATTTATATTTCTTTACACCGGATAATTCGATCACACCAGGAAAATGGACGCACATCGCGGTTGTTGCTAATGGTCCTGCCGGGACAGCCCGTGTTTATATTGACGGCGTTCTCGTCATCACACCTTCGTTTTCACCGCGACAATTTGATGCAAATACAGGATTAGCTTGGGGCGGATATTACGATAATTTGACAGGTGCCTATTTGGACGGATACATGGATGAATGCCGATACTGGAACC
>JAADGX010000260.1 GCA_013152135.1 Chlorobiota bacterium | reverse complement strand
CAATGCACTCGGAAACCGCGTTCTCTATTTCATGCCCGGCTTCGTAGCCCGGCTTGAGCGACACGTACACGTCCGGCACGCGGCCCTTGATCTCATCCGCAACGGGCACGACGGCGGATTCCGCTATCTCCGGCAGAACGAGGCAGGCGGATTCCAATTCCTTCGTGCCCAGCCTGTGCCCCGCTACGTTGATCACGTCGTCCACGCGACCCAGGATGCGGTAGTAGCCATCCTCGGCCTGCGTGGCCGCGTCGCCGGTAAAGTACGGCCAGTCGCGCCAGTCCTTGCTCTCCTTGTTCTTGCAGTATTTCTCGTAGTACTGCGAAACGTAGCGCTCGCGGTCGCCCCAGATCGTCTGGAACGAACCCGGCCACGGGTTTCGTATGCAGATGTTGCCCGCTTTGCCGGATTCCGTTTCGATTTCGAGGCCGTCTTCGTCGTAGATCACCGGATGGATACCGGGCATCGCCGGGCCCGTGCTACCGGGTTTCATCGGCTGAAGGGCAGGCAGCGTGCTGCACAGGAAACCTCCTGTTTCCGTCTGCCACCACGTGTCCACGATCACCGCCTTCCCCTTTCCCACGACGTGGTAGTACCATCGCCACACTTCCGGTTCTATCGGTTCTCCCACTGTCGTCATGTGCTTGAAACGGTAGTTGTATTTCCAGGGCTCGTCGGGTCCTGCCTTTCGCAACATACGGATCGTGGTGGGGGCGGTGTGGAAGATGTTGACGTCAAGCCGCTCGGCGATTCTCCAGGGCCGTCCCGCGTCCGGGAAGGTCGGCACGCCCTCGTAGATGACACTTGTCGCGCCCAGGGCCAGCGGCCCATACACGATGTACGAATGCCCCGTTATCCACCCGATATCCGCCATGCACCAGTACACGTCCTCGGGATGGATGTCCTGGACGTACTTCGACGTGCCCGCCACGTAGGCAAGGTAGCCGCCGGTGCTGTGCTGGCAGCCCTTGGGCTTTCCCGTCGTTCCGCTGGTGTACATGAGAAAGAGCGGCGCCTCCGCCGGCATGGGAACGGGATCGATTCTCTTTCTCGCGTATTCCCCGAGCAACTCGTCCACGAAGTAATCGCGGCCTTCCACCATCGGCGTGCCGGAAACGTATTTGCCCGGGTAGCGCCGCCACACCAGCACTTTATCGACCGCCTGTCCCTCCTTCTCCGCGACTTTCACGGCGACGTCGGATTTCTCCTTGTGATCGAGCAGCTTACCCGACCGGTAGTAACCATCTATGGTAATCAGCACGTGGCTCCCCGAGTCGGCGATTCGCTCGCCGCAGGCCTTGTCGCTGAAACCCCCGTACACCTCGGAGTGAATGACGCCGAGGCGGGCGCAGGCAAGCATGGTGATTGGAAGTTCAGGAACCATCGGCATGTGGAGCGTGACGCGGTCGCCCGCTTTGAGCCCGGCGAAGTCCCGCAGCAGCGCCGCCAGCTCGTTCACACGAACGTAGAGTTCCTGGTAGGTCAGGACCACGTGCGGCTCATCCTCGGGTTCCGGCACGAATATGAACGCCGCCTTGTTCCCGTGCTTCTCCAGGTGCCTGTCCACGCAGTTGTAGCTGGCGTTGATCCTGCCGCCGACAAACCACTTCCAGCAGGGAGCGTCGCTCGTGTCCAGCGTCGTGTGCCAATACTTGTACCAGGTGAGCAGGTCGGCGTATTCCTTGAAGCACTCCGGGAAATTCTCCAGGCTGAAGCGCTCGTAGACGCCGGGATCGGTCATGTAGGCCTGGGCGATGAACCGTGCCGGCGGGTGGAAATACTCCTCTTCCTGCCAGTGAACCGCGATCTGTGCTTCGCTGACTTCCTCGAATTCTTTTTCTTTCATGAGGCAACCATCCTTCTATTTGATACTTCGTTGGATCCTTTGCAGGCTTGAGATGAACGGGCGTCCGCCCCGGCATTCACCAGGACACATGAACCCCCTCCGACCGGACGACGTGCTCTCCGTTTCAACAATCAGAAAACACGGTTTCATCCTTCCACTCCGTTCCCGGTCAACGGAGACACCCGGCGAGCGTATGAACTTCACTGTATGACGGATATTCCAATATCTCCGATCCCGGTCAAACCTAAACAAAAAGCATTGGGATGTCAAGCCGTGGAAGGGAAAACGAGCCTTCTTGCCAGGTTTCCAAAATTCACCTACTATATCGGTAATTATGGTGAAGTTTCCCGGGACAGCAATTCGACAGAACCTGCGCTTTCAACCTGACGTCGTTCGACGTGATAGTGCCATTCCAGATATCGTGGCAGAATGGATCGCCCCGAAGTCTCTTCTCCGGAATTCGACCTTTTTTGATACGGGCGGGAATCGGATCGGGGGTTGCCGCATCACATGACAAGCAAACACGTTCGCCACATGAATCTAACATTCAAACACGAATCTAACACTGAAATCGTAAAATACGCATGAACACGTGGTCCGGGCTGATGCAAACCGGACCTCATCGTTAAAATCAACGAGGAGTATTATATGAAAATCATGCGAATCGCGCCGGTACTTGCCCTAATCTTCCTGGTGGCAGGCACTCGCGCCAACGCACAAGAGGTCTCATCTTCCGACGGCGTAGAATGGGACCTTTCCGGAAGGATCCAGTTACAACACACATACAACACCGACGTGGAAGCCGACGCTTCTTCGACGAACAACGGGTTCCGCATTCGCCGGGCGCGCTTGCAGACGAAGGTGACGTTGAACTCGTGGGTGCAGGCGAAAATCCAAATCGACGTCCGGGACAACAAGCCTCGTCTCAAGGACGCCGAAGGCAAGCTCAAGCTGTCGAAAAACGTCGCGTTCCGGTTCGGCCAGTTCAAGGTCCCGGTATGGAGAGAGGAATTGCGCTCCTCCTCGAAGCTCCTGCTCGTCGAGCGCAGCGCTGCCGCGGAATTCCTGGTCGATGAACTGCTTTCGGCCCGACACATCGGGGTGGAACTGAACGGCAAGCTCATCAAGGGACTTTCCTTTGCCGTGAATTACTCGAACGGCGCTGGCGAAGGAGGCCGCGAGGATGCGGGCAGGTCCAAATCCATGTCGGTAAACAACGGTAAAATGGTTTCCGGGCGACTGAACGCCTCCCTGGGCAAGCATTTTCAGGTCGGCGTTTCAGGCGTCTCCAACAGCCTCGGCGTAAACATCGATTCCCTGGACAACCGTGGGACGATCTCCACTCTCGCCGCCGACTTCGGCGTGTACCTTCCGCTCGGCCTCGACGTGGAAGGTGGTCTCGCACTCGGTAGGAAAAGCGCCGAACTCACGGGCAACGCCGACCAGTCCTTCGTTCTCGCCGACATCACGGGACGCTGGCGGCATCGCTTTAATAAAGAGAACACCAGTCTCGTGGACGTGGTCGAATTTGCAGCGGGTGTGAGTTACGTGGAACCGAACTCCGACCTGGCGAACGACGAGAGTATCCACCTGCGTTTCGGCCCCGCTGTTTATTTCGGGAAACACGCGCGCTTCCAGGTCAACGGCGAACTGGCCATGCCGACCGCCGAAGGCGCGTCCTCGATCTTCCTCGTCCGGTCGCAATTCACACTCAATCTCTGATCCGGGCGCGGATCATCACGGTTTCTGGAAAAGGGGGTTCGGTGCAGGGAGGCGCCTCTTGCAGGATGTTCTTTCAAATCATTTGGCGCCGGGAGGGGTAGTGCACTGCGTTTCTGACGGTGATACTCAACTTATTCCAATCCTTTTTCCTCAAAAAACGGCCGATACTGCATGTCTTCTTCCAGGATGTGATTGCTCCACCATTGTCTCAAAAAAGCGAACAATTCAACCGGAACCGTTTCTTTGTGGTAAAGAGTATCATTGCTAAGTTCGATGATTTTCATTCTGAACTGCATGTGCTTTTTAACGTGTTCCGCTAGTGCCGGGTACCCATATTCTTTCATCAATTGTTCTTCGGTCTTGAAATGTTTCGCGGCGTAAGCAGTCAATTCCGTCAGGGCGGCGGTTAAAGGCTCGGATCGCACGGTTATGTCTTTTCGTTCCATCAATTCATTAAGCATGTCAAACACAAGGCGATGCTGCTTGTCCAGGGCCTTTACCCCGACGCTGTAACTTTCGTCCCAAACCAGTTTTCCCATGGTTATTACCTCTCTTTAAACGGTGAGACCTGCTATTTTTAAACGACTATCACTTAAAAACTACGAAATAAAAAAATCAGAGTCAAACCCTTCCGACCTGTCACGACAGTCGATCTGACGAATCATCACGTGCAACGGCTCGGGTTCGTTCAAGCGAGGAACCATGATGCTCTTACTCCACCGCCCATTCCTTGAGCCAGTGCGTGTCGACGACCCCGGACTTCTGGAAGGGATCGTTCAGAACCATCCCCACAGCCGTCGCTTTGTCCGACGCGGAAAAAAGAATCAGTCCGCCGCTCCTGTCGGCGAACGGGCCGCCGTTGTAACCCGGCAGTTCCAGATTTTTCCAATAGGCGACATGTTCGGGAA
>JAADGX010000188.1 GCA_013152135.1 Chlorobiota bacterium | reverse complement strand
GGTTTTCGACCGGCAATGCCTGGAATTCCTCAACGTGGATTTTCGCGGGAGCGGACTGGAAGGTTGTTCCTATATTGCTGAGCCGGATTCGCAGGGTGTTCGCGTGGTTTTTGATACCACCGTGATGGCGGTTTCGCCGCGTTCATTGGGGAAATTCCTGTTTAGACCGCTCGGAAACGTCAGCGCCAGGTGTAAGGTTTCGTTCAACCTCGAAGGATTTCGTACGCCATGCCGGTTCTTCCAGGACGCGAGCGGTACGGTTGAAATCGTGCCCGTACTGGGTCTAAGCAACCGCGAAGAGCGTGCATTCCATTTCACTGCATTTCCCAATCCATTTGGGCCGGGTTCCTGGACAGGCCGGGATGAAATGCAGATCGAGTTTTATGCGCCTCGGGAATGTCGTGCCGACCTCAATCTTTACGATGCGCGTGGGAACATGGTGAAAGTACTTGCCAGGGGCATCTTTCAGCCCGGCAGCCATCATGTTCGCGTCGATGGGAGCGGGTTGGATAGCGGGGTGTATTTTATCGTCCTGGAAGCCGGTGGCAAGCGGAAAACGATGCCGGTGGTATTTATGAGATGACCATCGGATCATTTTTGGACCGTTCAGATACAGCATCTTTACCGCGAGGGAAAACTTGCATTCATCGAGATAATCGTTTATCTTTAAAAGCTCTATGCGAATAATACCCTAGAAAAAAAATATTGGTTTTGTTGATAATAAAATTAGCCTGGGGGATTAAATCCGGATACGCGTTTTCATTCATGACAAACTAAACAGACCTTTCGAATCCTTGGCGTTTTTATCAGTATCGTGTGGATGAAAAAACGAATCAGTGCGTGGAAGGAGGGATATCTCCCGTTCAGGGCGCATGGGGAAATCCACGCGTCGCGTACGGTCCCCTGGAAAAACCAGAATGTGGAACCGATACGTTGTCGATCCGCATCACATAAACAGCGACGATTGCACCTCGGCGCTCTTCTTTCCTGTGCTCAGAGGAAGAGGGTGGAAATGACCGGGACCGGAACTTTGAATGAAACGAAATTGTTTTTAAAACGTAATCTAAAGAATGAGCAACGTGCGACTGTGTTCGTAGATGAAACGATGATATTCCGGGCCAGTACTCCCGGAGCCGACGATACGTTGATTATCCAATAACTACTAATATTCGAGGTAGTTACGTGAAAATATCCAAACAATACACTAACCGGGAAAGCCAATCGCTTGACAAGTACCTCCAGGAAATCGGGAAAGTGGACTTGCTCACGCCCGAAGAAGAGGTGGAACTGGCGAAGAAAATCAGGAAAGGCGGTGCCGAAGGACAGATAGCGCTTGAAAAACTGACCAAGGCCAACCTGCGTTTCGTGGTGAGTGTGGCTAAGCAGTACCAGAACCAGGGACTTTCCCTCGGCGACCTGATTAACGAGGGGAATCTTGGCCTGATCAAAGCCGCCAAGCGATTTGATGAAACCCGCGGTTTCAAGTTCATTTCCTATGCCGTGTGGTGGATTCGCCAGTCCATTCTCCAGGCCCTGGCCGAACAGTCTCGCATCGTGCGCCTTCCGCTCAACCGTGTAGGTGCGCTGAACAAGATCGGGAAAAAGTTCAGTGAACTGGAACAGGCGTATGAGCGCGAGCCCAGCGCCAGTGAACTGGCCAAGGAACTCGACATGACCTTGTACGAGGTGGCGGATACGCTGAAGATCTCCGGTCGGCACGTGTCCGTGGACGCGCCTTTCACGCAGGGCGAGGACAATCGTCTGCTGGACGTTATCAAGGACGATCATCAGCCGCCGCCCGACAGCACCTTGATCGGCGAATCGCTGAAAGTCGAGGTCAGGCGGGCCCTTTCCACTCTCAGCGAGCGGGAAGCGGAAGTCATCAGGCTGTACTTTGGCTTGGATCGCGATCATTCCCTGACCCTGGAAGAAATCGGGGAGAAATTCCACCTGACGCGGGAGCGCGTGCGCCAGATCAAGGAAAAGGCCATCCGACGCTTGCGACACGCCACCCGGAGCAAGCAATTGCGCGCGTACCTCGGTTAGCGACACTACATATGAAAGAACTCTTTGACCCGGATACGTCCGGGTTTTTTATTGCCCGCGCGGCGAGCGACGCGGGGTATGAAGATTCTTTGCTTCGATGAAAATGCGAGTGGCGCCGGGCACAGTCTCGCGGATCCGCCGCTCCAGCTCCGCCGTTGTGCGCTCGATTTCTTCGGCGCTCAGGTTGTCGGCGAAATCCAACGACAGGTTGACCAGGATCTGGTCGGGGCCCAGGTGCATGGTGAGTAATTCGCCGACGCGTTCGATTCCGTCGGTGTCGTCCACGGCCTTGCGAATGCGCTCGATATTTTCCGGCGAAGCGCTCTCCCCGATCAGCAGGCTCTTGCTTTCCCAGGCGAGGAAGACGGCGACCAGTATGAGGAGAATGCCGATGAGCACGCTGGCCAGTCCATCGAAAAAGAGTTCGCCGGTGACATGGGACAGGGTGATTCCCGAAAGCGCGATTAACAATCCGAGGAGGGCGGAGGCATCTTCAAACAGGACGGTTATGAGCACCGGGTCCTTGGTCTGGCGAATGAAGGTCAGCGTGGGAATGGCGCCGCGCCGCAGGGCGAATTCCTTCCATGCCGTTCTGAATGACAGCCCTTCCAGTACGAGACTGACGCCGAGCACCACGTAGCTAACGGCGATGTTCTCGAGTTGGTGGGGGTGAATGGCTTTTGCGATGCCTTCGTACACGGAAAAGGTGCCGCCGATAACGAATAAGGACATCGCAACCACGAACGTCCAGAAATACCTCTCCTGCCCGAATCCGAACGGGTGCAGGGACGTGGGTGGTTTTTTCGCGCGCTTCAAACCGATGAAAAGGAATAACTGGTTTGCCGTGTCCGCCATGGAGTGTACGGCCTCGGCCAGCATGGCCGAGCTCCCGCTGATAAAAGACGCGATGAACTTGGCAAGGGCGATGCCGAGGTTGGCAAGGAAGGCGGCAATGATAACCCGTTTTGATCCTTCGCTCATGTTCTTTTGGTGGTTGCAGTCCGACAAGATTCATGGCCGTTCATTATGAAGCGCCCGTTTTTGCAATACGTGTCACGTTGTTCCCGTTCTCGCCGTGATACATTCGTCTCGCGGTGAGCTCATGGAATGCAAACCTACGGAGCTCATCCGGGATGTTGCAATTGTTCCTCAAAATATCACTCATGATTTTCGTAATTGTAGAAGTATGTTATCTTCGGTAGGTTACTTACGGGGTTCGCAGTTCCCCTGCCTTTTTTCAATGAAAGATAAAGTATATGTCCAGATTATTTTCACTTCTTTTTCTTCTCATCGGTGTTTTTTTTCTGATGCCTGAAACGTTGGTGGCCCAGCAGGGAAAGGGCAGTGTGAAAGGTTTCGTTCGCGACAGCACGACCGGTGAAGCTTTAAGCCTCGTAAATGTCGTTGTGAAGGGGATGGGGCAAGGGGCGGCCACGGATTCCCGGGGGTTTTATTTCATTTCGAATATTCATCCCGGCAAAATCGTTTTGCGCGTTTCCCTGGTTGGATACGCCACCAAGGAAGTGGATGTAGAAGTCGTTGCGGGTAAAGTCGCCACGGCCAATATTCGATTGGCCCCTGTTGTTTATCAATCCGGCACAGTCACCGCCACGGCGCAGCGGCGTGCCCGTTACGACACCGAGATCAGTACCCAGCCGATCGGCAGCACGGAAATAGAGGTCGTGCCCGCGGCGGTGGAAGCGGATTTGTTCCGCACGATTTCCATCCTCCCCGGCGTCGTGTCCACCAGCGACGTCACCAGCCAGTTCTACGTTCGGGGCGGGGGGGGAGATCAGAACATGATCATCCTGGACGGGATGACGATTTATAATCCGTTCCACGCGCTGGGGCTGTTCAGCATTTTCGATGCCGACGCGGTGAAAGAAGCGGAGGTCCTCAAAGGCGGTTTCCCTGCCCAGTATGGCAACCGGTTATCGTCGATCATAAACATCAAGACGCGTGAAGGCAACGCCCGCCGTTTCGCGGGAAAAGTTTCCGCCAGTTTCCTCAGTGTCAAGGCTTCGGCGGAGGGGCCAACGCCATGGAAAGGTTCCTGGATCGTTTCCGCCCGCAAGAGCACGTTCAACGAAGTGCTGAAAAAATTTGTGCGCACCGATGTGCCGTTCGATTTCTATGATGTTATCGCCAGGGCGAACGTGGAAACCGGCGATGCGGGTCGGTTATCCGTACACATGCTCCTGAGCGGCGACCAGATCATCCAGTCGAACGCCAAGTCGGCGGATTATTTCTGGGACAACCGTGGCTACAGCCTGACGTGGTTCCAGGTGCTGGAAAGCCGGTATTTCATCGATGCATCTGTTTCTTTCAGTTCGTTCAAGGGGGAATTGCGTCCCAAGGCTGAATCCGAGATCTCGCGCCGGTTGTCGGAAGTGGAAGAAGTCTATTTCAACGGAACGATCAACTATTTCCGTGACGACGGCGATTCCTACGGGGCGGGATTCATGTTCCGCCTGCCCCGGTACCATTTTG
>JAADGX010000186.1 GCA_013152135.1 Chlorobiota bacterium | reverse complement strand
TTCGCCCGGATTATACCCGCTCTCATTTTGCTGATCAGGACCTCCACCGCCCTGGTAATATTCAATAGTGCCGTTTTCTTCCAGGTGCAGCCGACGCTGTATTACCGGAATCTGTTTCACCGTGTCCGCAGGCTGTGTCGAGGGTATTCGTACTCCCGAACCAGTCCCCCACGTTAACCAGTACATGAGCGTGTCCGTGTAATTGCCGTCGTGTTTCTTGCCGTAGAAAACAATAGCATCGTTTTCATCGAATGTGCCGTCATCCAGACCGTATGCCTCGAAGGGAACGGGCTGACCTTCCGCCAGAAGTTGAATGGTACTGAGATCAACCGTTGATGGGAGTACGCCTGCAGCAGAAAGCGAAGCGGTTGTTATCTTGTATAAACCATCCACGGCCACAGGAAATTTCACGTACGTATTTCCTTTATTGTACCAGGCAGCGGTACGAGGTGATGGAGGCATACTTCGCCATGCCTTGGCCTGTTCATAATTCGGAAAGAGCTTCCGGTACACCGGTTCGAAATGCGTGTCCTCCGGCACGGAAGCAGTTGCTGCTGATCTGCTTCCCTGAATATTGAAACGGGCACGTATTTTACCGTACAAAATCCATTGTGAATTCTCGTCAAGCGCCAGAGGACGCACCTCGATCCGAGCAAACCTCTGGTAACGTATCCACGCGTAACCCGCGATTGTAACAGCCTTTTGCCCACCCAACCCCTTTGCCATAACGAAAGGACTGCCACGGAAAGGGATGGGAATCGGGGTCATTCTCTCTACGCTCTCAACGACAAGCTCTCCCGAGGGAGGAACCGCAAGGGTAAATTCGAAAACCGGTTTGGGTTCCGGGGAACGGTTTGATTCCCTGTCTGTTGATGTTTCACCCGTTTCCTTGGGGGATGTAAGAACCATCTCCTCGGAAAATCTGAACTCAATTTCGATCTGATCTTGAGATGTACTTTGAAGTATGGCCTTCTGCGCCAGACCAACGCTCGGCCAAACAAAGAAGAAGACGAGGAAAAGTACTCCAGAAACCAGCGGTCGCATCTGCCCCCTTTTGATAGTTGTTACCATGCTGACTTGACGAAATTGTTTTCGTTTGCTCATACAATATATAAATGTATTTCCACTGAAGTTCATATGCTACTTATTTAGTGCTTCGTCAGGTAAATATTTCACCGGGCTGAACGCCTCGTGAAGACAATTCGTCTGCGGTGCCAAGGCTTTTTCCGTTGCCCGCTTCGTCCAGGTTACGTACCTTGTGCTGAATTTGAATAAAGGATTCTCATTTTCTTTATGTGCGGCATCGCAGGAATATTACAATTTACAACATCAACGGATATCATTCCGGAACAAATACTTCACCGTATGGGTGACGCTATTGCGCACCGTGGTCCGGACGACGCGGGTATATACCTCTCACGGCGTCAACATCTTGGATTCAGCTTCCGCCGTTTGTCCATCATTGATCTCTCCCAAGCGGGGCACCAACCCATGATCACGCCGGATGGCAATACGTGTATCGTCTTCAACGGTGAAATCTACAACCACCTTGAACTGCGCCGCCAACTCGAGAGCGCTGGATATCAATACCGCTCGCGTACCGATACGGAAACCATCTTGTACGCTTTCGATTGCTGGGGGGAATCATTTATCGAACGGCTCGACGGGATGTTCGCTATCGCCTTGTGGAGTGAGCATGAGCAAGTTCTGCGTCTGTTTCGTGATCGCATCGGTATAAAACCGATATATTACGCCGTTCAGGATCAACGCTTTATCTTCGGATCTGAAATCAAAGCCATCCTCGCCACACCGTACATTTCTCCGGAAGTTGATACGGAAGCGCTCTATCATTACCTGACGTTTATTCACACTCCTGCGCCGTTAACACTGTTCAAAGGAGTACGAAAACTCGAGCCCGGACACATGCTGAAGATCGCAACGGATGGTTCCGTTTCCGAAAGAACGTACTGGACTATTCCATCGTCACCCTCCGGTGACGTGGATATGGAAGACGAAGACGCGGTATGCTCACATTTGAAATCCCTGCTTATCGAATCCATTGATAAACGCATGATGTCCGATGTCCCGTTCGGCGTCTTTCTCAGTGGCGGCATCGATTCCAGCGCCAACGTGGCGCTCATGGCTCAACTCATGGATCGCCCCGTGGAAACATTCAGCGTTGCCATCAAGGGACAGGAAGATACAAACGAATTCGCATGGGCCCGTAAAGTTTCGCGGTTGTTTGAAACACATCATCACGAAATCATAATCGACGATTCCGGTTTTCTTGACTTGCTTCCCGCAATCATACATCATCAGGATGAACCGCTGGCCGACCCAGTGTGTTTTCCCCTCTACCACGTTTCGAAACTTGCCCGCGACAACAACGTCATCGTGGTGCAGGTTGGCGAAGGCAGCGATGAACAGTTCGCGGGATATAAATCTTACCATCGAATGCACGCGCTGATGACTCGTTGGCGTTGGGTTTCCCAACTCCCGAGATCTTTTCGACAAGCTCTCTATTCGGCTCTCGTACCACTGTTGAAATTCAAAAAAGTTGACTACCGGCAAAACGTTATTCGTAATCTGCTCGATGGCGGTCCGGTTTACCTGAGTAACGCTCTCGCGTTTTACGATCGGGAGAAGGAGCACTTGTTGGCATCGACGGAACTCGCCAGGAAGCAATACCCTTCTTCGACCGAATTCATGGAATCGGCGGTGTCGAGATTTTCTGCACAAGATCATCCGGATTTTCTTGCCCGGATGATCTTCTGGGAATTGAAAAACCGACTGGCTGAATTACTCTTGATGAGAGTTGATAAAATCACCATGGCCAACAGTATTGAAGCGAGGGTACCGTTCCTGGACCATAAGATCGTAGAATTTTCCATGGGCATTCCGGAAAAACTGAAGCTGAAAAACGGGGTCACCAAGTACGTCCTGAAGAAATCCCTTCGCGGCCTGCTTCCCGACGAAATCATCGACAGGAGAAAAATCGGTTTCGCGGGTTCGGGCAAGAACATGCTAACCCCCGAAATATTCGCTCACGCGAAATCACTCCTCCTTCATCCACATCATCAGTACTTCAATCAAGAATATGTATCAGAGCTTCTGAGCGAGTATGAACGGACGAGAATAAATTACACGCCTCAGATATGGACCCTCTATAATTTCGAGTTATGGCACCGGTACTGGATAGAAGGCGACACAGCGTTGCAGTTATGATTCCTCCCGACTGTCAACCACTGCGAAAGTAATACGCACCATCAACCATTCCCTTTCATTTCACACGCTCGTTGCAGAGTAGGCTTCGCTTTCCGTATGTTTCATCACTATGAACGCGGTTGAACTTGATACGGTTTCTTTTTCTTACAATCACACGGAGATTCTCCATACACTCGATCTCACCATTGAAACCGGTCGATTCTTCACTATCATCGGTCCGAATGGAGCGGGTAAAACCACCCTCCTGAAAATCATCCTCGGCCTGTTGACACCCGACAAGGGAACCGTTCAATTGAATGGACGGAACGTTGCCGCAATGTCTGTTTTGGACCGTGCCCGCGAAGCCGCATACGTTCCGCAACAGGAGCACGTGCTGTTTCCCTTCAGCGTCCGTGAAGTGGTGATGATGGGACGTTCGCCATATAACAGGGGACTTGGCTTCGAACGCGTGCGCGACAAGGAAATAGCCCGTCGATCCATGGCCTTGTGCGACATCATTGACATGGCTGATCGTCCTTATCCAAAGCTCTCCGGCGGTGAACAGCATCGCGTGACCATAGCCCGGGCTCTTGCCCAACAAACACCGATACTCGCTCTCGATGAACCGAATGCCCACCTGGATCTGCATCACCAGGTCTCGCTGTTTGACCTCCTCCAGACATTGAACCGCCATAAAAAGAAAACCATAATCTGCGTTTCCCACGATATCAACCTGGCGGCAGCTTACAGCGATCGTATCGCGCTGATGCACGAAGGCAGACTGATACAGGTCGGACCGCCGGAGAAAGTTCTCCATAATCCGGACCTGATTTCCGTTTTCCGCACTTCTATTGACGTTGCAGATATCAAGGGAGCACCGCCCAGAATTCACGTCGTTGCAGGCTCAACACGGATCGACGAGTCACTCCTGGATGATATACCGCTAGAACTTCCTGAAGAAATCGCCAGGAAAGAAACGCAAAGCGTTTCATCCAACAAGGTCCCACGATGGATTTATCCCGCCACCATCGTCTCCGAGGTACTGGCCTTAATTATGACATGGCTGCTCCGTTACGGGCGCCAGGAAATGAGCATCATTAATGCGCCTTTCTGGTCAGCGGGTAACATCCTCTCGGTTACGGCTTTTTCGATTATCATCGCGCTTGTCGTCCGTTTGAAAAGAAGACGGGCATCAAAACGATCTTCCAGGTTTGTTTTTTCTATCAGCGTTACAGCACTCTTCCTCCTGTTACTCGGTCTTTTACCCTGGCCATTGTTCGCGGTACTGGTATTCAGCGTTTTTGCCGTTCTGAAAGTGTATGAAACAGGACT
>JAADGX010000079.1 GCA_013152135.1 Chlorobiota bacterium | reverse complement strand
GCATGTCGTGTTCCTCCGTGCTTTGCTCTTCGGCAATATAGGAGGAGGCGGGATTGATTGAAAACGCAGGAATAGCAAAAACCGGACGCTGCTCACCTCCGGGCACGCTCCAATACCCGGCAATGATGCAGCACCCGGCTTTGCATTCCAGGGCGCCGGTTTATGCTCCGGCTGAATTTCCGGTACGCGAATTCCCGTTGCGACCATTCCTCCCATTGTCGTGTTTACCAAGGAAGTGGTCCAGATCGTCAAGTTCGAAGTCTCCGTACGAAAACAACTTGCCGTTGACGATGAGGGCGGGCACGGTGAAGATACCGCTGTTCCTGAATGCCTCGGGATCGTCGTCGCGTGAAATGATACGGATCCGCACTTCCGTGTGTGATGCATCCAGGGTCTCGAGTTTATCCACCGCCCTCGTGCAGGCGGCGCAATTGCTGGCTATGTAAAGTTCAATAATGTTCACGTTCTTTCCCGGTTTTAAACCGCGGCGGCATTGCCACGGATATCCAATCCCAAGGTAAAGAAGGTTGAAACCGCTTGCTGTCAGCGAGGTGACAGTTGGCGGCGTCTTTCCAGTTGTGGCCGTGTGGATGTGAAACGATTGCGCGACAGGCGTTTTTTCAGCGAAGTTTATCGAGGTCGGGAACGCGGATGGATTTCCGGTCGAAATCGATCAATCCCTGGCTGCGAAGGTCGTTCAGGATCGTCGTGGCGGTCTGGCGGCTTGTGCCGGACAACTCCGCGATGTCCTGGTGGGAGAGAATCCCCGGGATGGTGATGTGGCCTTCCTTGATTTTTCCGAATTCTTCCGCCAGGTGAACGAGCAGTTCCTTGACCCTGGCGGCCGAGTCCTTGAACACGAGGCTTTCGACCCGTTCCTCGAATTTCCGCAGCCGCAGGCCGACACGGCGCACGATTTGGAAATTCAAGGATGGATTCCGCTCGACGAGGGCGGTGAAATCGTTGCGGTTCAGCGTGCAGATGAGAACGTCGTCCAGTGCTTCCGCGATCTCGTTGCGCGGTGCCTCCGAATCCGCTTCGACGAGTTCTCCGAAGAGTTCTCCCGGCCCCAGGATGTCGAGAATGATCTCCTTTCCATCCTCGTTAATGCGGCTGAACTTGACGTGCCCTTCCTTCAGAAAGTAGATGTTGTGCGAGGGAGACGCCGGGAAGTAAATGATGTCTCGTTTCGAGGTCCGTTGCATCTTGGTCATGGAAGCAAGTCCTTGAAGCTCTTCCTCGGGAAGTTCCTCGAAGAGGTTGAAATTTTTCAGGTACCAGAACGCGGATTTGTCTTGAGCCATGTCGGTAATCCTTTTCCGTGAATGCTGCGCGCCGCAATGCGGTGCTCGTGGTGTCGCAATGTAACATACTGGTAAACGTAAAGCGCAGGCAAATAGGTTCCGTTCCTTTCATTCCGGTGAAGTCAATAATTGATGATGTCAATGACGCGGGGAACCGGTTGTCTTGACCGGATGCCGGTTCTTTTATCGAACGAGCCCTTGTTGCGGGACGACGTCGGATATTGCCTAATTTCAAGGATGATACTACATTACATGTTCCGGTTGGGGCCCTTAGCTCAGTTGGTTAGAGCAACGGACTCATAATCCGTCGGTCGTAGGTTCAAGTCCTACAGGGCCCACCCAATCATCCATCTTGCGGAAAAGTAGTTGTGCGTCCGCGTGCCGTGCGTGGTTACGTGCGCGGGGATTCATTGCGGAAATATTCCTTCGCCTTTTGGAGGACTTCGCGGTGGAGGAGGAGCGTGGAGATTACGGTCGGAACTGCCATGAGGCCGAAGGCAATATCCAGTGTATTGATGACCAGCCCCATCGACCACACCGCTCCCCCGACGATCAGTAGAACGAACAACACCATGTGCAGCGAAGCGGCGCGGTTTCCGGTCAGGTAGAGAAAGCACATTTTGCTGTAGTGGGAATATCCCAGCATGGTGGAGACGGCGAACATCACGATGATGACGGCGAGAAGTGTCCTGCCCGCCGGGCCGAGCGCCGTTTCGAAGGCCATCAGCGTGATGGAGATGCCTTCCATGTTGTGGGTGAACGCTCCGGTGGCGAGGATGGCCAGGCCGGTGGCGGAACACACGAGGATCGTATCGATGAGCGGACCAAGCATCGCGATGAGACCCTCGCGGATGGGGCTGGCGTTTCGGGCCTGGCCGTGCGCCATGGGCGCCGTGCCGATGCCCGCTTCGTTGGAAAACGCCGCCCGTTTCACGCCGTTGCTGATTACCGTGCTCAGTGCCATGCCGGTAGCACCGCCCAGGGCCGACCTGCCGGTGAAAGCGTGCTGGAATATCTGCGCAAAAAGGAAGGGCACTTTATCCAGGTGCATGGACAGGATGATCAGGACGGAAACGAGGTACACCCCGCTCATGACCGGAACAATGATGCCGGCGGCGGTCCCGATCCAACGGATGCCGCCCTGGATGATCGCGAAGACGAAGAGGGCGGAAACGACGCCGGTCACCCAGGGATCGATGGATCCGATCTCGGAGAGGGTCTGGGCCAACTGGTTGATCTGGAAGAGCGGCAGGCAGCCGATGAGACCGGCGACGGCAAACATGTAAGCGAGCGGCCGGAACCAGCGGGAGAGCCCCAGTTCGATGACGTACATTGGTCCCGCCAGGGTGTTGCCTGCCTGGTCGGTCTTGCGGTACATCACGGAAAGGGAGCAGGTGAAGAACTTGGTGGCCATGCCCGCGAGAGCCGTCACCCACATCCAGAACAATGCTCCCGGTCCTCCCATCGTGATGGCGACGGCGACCCCGGAAATATTGCCCATGCCGACCGTGGCCGAGAGCGCGGTCGCAAGAGCTTTCAGCGGATGGATCGCTCCCGTCTCTCCGCTGCTGAGGCTGCGTGAAGTCAACAGGCGGAGGGATGAACCGATCCGGCGCACGGGCAGCATACCGGATCGAATGAAAAGAAAGACACCTCCGCCGACGAGGAGGACGATGAGGAACGGACCCCATACGATGTCGACGATGACGCTTGAAAGTGATTCCAGGTATTGCATCCGGGGTATAATTAGTGGCAGGCTCGTGCGTGATATTCGCCGGGGCGTAAATCGCTCTCAGAAAATAGAAAAATCCAGCCTTCCACGAAACGGAAGAAAAAAGGGGGAGCGAAATGGGATGGCTTTTCTGAAAGAAAGTTGTATCTTCCTGTTGATGCCGGAGTCTCTATATTGCGACTATTACTTGATCGATATCAACGACCCTGTCGCTCTCTCGACGGAATCTAACTCACTGAATCCAAATACGTGCTGAAGGAGGTTGCCTGTCTATGCCCCATTTTCAAAGCAAGCGCCATCTGGCCAGATCCTTTGAGTTGTTTAACGCCCTGTTTTCTCCGTATTATCAATGGCATACCCATATTTCGGAAAACACGTACCAGTGCGCCTTCAGGCACGAGATACCACCCATGGAGACCCATTTTGTTCGCCAGATCGGCCCCGGCGATGACCATACCCACGTCTGTTTTAACTGCATGGAAGTGATGCTCGACCTGGTTATTAACAACGACAAGGACGTTCGTGATCTGGCCGACATGCGCCGTCTTAACCGCGCGCGGGAATTCAAGGTCAAGTCAGGAATGACGTTGTAAATACGCACGTTTATTTCATAAGTAAAAAAGGCGGGTCGATGGGCCCGCCTTTTTTATTTGCAATGGTTTGAGTGCTAATTCTTTACCGGCGTCTCGGCAATGATTTCCACCATGCGACAGTAGAACCGCCCTTCCGGTGTGCTGTTGTCGAAGAGCAGGACCGTGCTGCCCAGGCCTTTCACGGTTACGTTGGCGTCGGGAATGATGGAGCCCAGCGCTTTTCGAACGGCTTCCGCTCGCCGCAACGAAAGTTCGAGGTTGTGCTTCGGATCGCCCAACCGGTCGGTGTACCCGAGAATCTGGACCTTGGTATCCGGTGTCATCTGTCGGCGCACTTCGTCGATGATGCTCTTGTTTTGTGGCGAAAGCGTTGCTTTGTCGAATTCGAAAACGATGAGACGACTGCGCGCGATGATCTTGTCGCCGATTCGCTGCGTCCGTTTTTTCTCCACCGTCAGGTGTTTAACGGGAATATCGCGCCGGGCGGTTTTTTTCTGCCCATCCGTGTCGGTGGCCGCAACGGAAACGACAAGGTCTTCCCCGGCGGCTTCTTTCTCGAATTCCTCCGGAACAATGGTCCAGGCCAGTCGCCGGGGGGCGGAACGCGTACCGGATGTATCCAGCACGACACTCTGCCCGTGTCGCATGGTGAGGGACCATTGTGCAAGCCCGGCTTCCGCGGTAATGACGGGATAGAGAGCGATGCCCGCCACGTTGTAGCGCCGCTCGATTTCGTTTCTCGTGGTTGGAGCCAGTACCCTGCCGTCCCTCGTGGTGATTTCCACGCGCCGGTTCTCGGCCTGGCCTTCAGGCGTGCTGCGGGAAGTCGGGTTCGTGGGCAAATTACGCGCGACGACCCGGATCCGGCGGGGATCGATTCCCCATGTTTTGACGAGATAGCTTTTCACCG
>JAADGX010000310.1 GCA_013152135.1 Chlorobiota bacterium | reverse complement strand
GGAGTTATGAATTCAAGGGCCGAAACGGGATGACGGTGGTCGAGATGCTTTCAGCCATACCGGTGGCGATAACCATGCCCGCCCTCCGCCAACTCGAGGCCATCTGTTACAGCAGGTACGGCGATGCCCTCTGGGTTACTTCCGAGGGGCAACCAGCGCCATTATATCATCTACGGTGTGAATGAATCTCATCACGGGAGCCCCGAGCGAAGCCCTGAGCGAACTCGAAGGGCGAACTCGAAGGGTGGAGTCGTTATCTTCGGTGTTAATGAATCGGGAAAGAGAGAGCGTTGAACTTCAGTTCAAGTCCACGACTTTGACCGTGGCGTCGTAATCGGTTTTGAATTGCAGGAAATACCGGCCGCCGGGAAGTCCCGAAGAATCCATCTCGATGGAGTGCACACCGCGGTCGAGTTGTCCAACTTCAATATGCAGGAGTTCTTCCCCGAGGTGGTTGAACAGTCGCAGCCATGCTTCATCGGCGTAAGGCATGGATACGATAACGTTCCCGCGAGCGCCTTCCATCGACGAGTGGTCGAGTATTTGCACCATTTTCAGTTGTTGTCCATTCATTGTAATCCCCTCCTGTGTTTCTTTCATGTCTGCTTAACCATATTCGACAACCATGCCAGAATGAAAAACTCGGGAATCACGCCGTTTTCATCTATTTCCTGCAGTTATCTCATCGTATTTCTTTGCTTGCTGTTGAATTGTGGGACAGGTGTCGAATAATGCGACACCCGGATGCCCTCAATCCGGAGACATGACAATGCAGCTTTCGGCAAAAGAAAACGGGTCCAGCTTCACCGAGGCAAGACCCGTTCGCGGTTTATTTCTTGAATATCAATGGAAAATATCGTTATAGACGATGAAGCCCATGAATAACAGCAACAGCACCATCCCGGCTTGCTGGAGACGGATGCGAAGAATGTTCGGCACCTCGCGCCGGAAAATCGCCTCGTAAATGAGGAAAAACAGGTGCCCGCCGTCGAGCGCGGGAAAGGGGAAGATGTTGATGAGCGCCAGGCTGAGGCTCAGGACAGCCATGGTGCCGAGGAAGCTGACGATCCCGAGCTGGGCGGCCTGGTCCGCCATTTCAGCAATGCGAATGGGACCGCCGATGGTGGACGAAAAGGAGACTTCACCGCTGATGATCTTGCTGAACGTGTCCACGTACAGCATTGTGAAGACGTACAGGTCTTTGACGCCAGCGTCCAACGCTTCGAAGACACCGTATTTTTCCACCCGCTTCGCAACATCGAACACGTTGGCGATGCTGATACCGATCTTGCCGTCATCGTTGGGGGTGACCCGCACTTCATTTTCTTCTCCACCGCGCAGGTACTTGATGGCGATGGTTTCGTTCGGGTGGGCGCTGATCTCCCTGATGACGTCGTAAGTGGTGTACACGGGTGTGCCGTTGACTTCCAGGAGCACGTCACCTGGCTGCAACCCGACCACCGCAGCCGGTTTTCCATCCTCCACCCATTGGATCTTGGCCGAGAGTCCCTTCGGCAGAAGTCCGAGCGGATTGCGCGTCAGGTCGGGGAGTTCGCCCCCTGGTCGTGTCAGTGTAATGGTTTCGCCGTTGCGCAATACCGTGACTGTGAAAGCGCTGCCCATGGCCTCGTACTGCAGCGCGGGCTCGAGTTCCTCCCACGTGGTGTACGTCTTGCCGTTGATGGAGAGGATCTTGTCCCCCGGCTGGAAACCGATGATCGCGGCAGCCGAGTTGGGTTGCACCGCACCCACCGTAGTGACGTCGTGGTACACCTTGCCCGTGGAAAGGTTGATGCCCCAGAAAATCGCCACTGCCAGCAGGACGTTGAATATCACTCCCGCGCTTATCACGATCATGCGCTGCCAGATGGGTTTGGCCCGGAACTCCCACGGCTCCGGCTTTTTGTTCATGTGCTCCAGGTCGAGGCTCTCGTCGATCATCCCGCTTATTTTCACGTACCCCCCGATAGGAATCCACGAGACGCAATAGTCCGTCTCGCCGATTTTCTTGCCGAAGGCACGGGGCGGGAACCCGATCGAGAACCGCTCCACCCGCATCTTGAACAGCTTGGCGGCGAGAAAATGCCCCAGCTCGTGGATGAAGACGAGAACACCAATGAGAATGATGAAGTAAAATATACGACTGAAAATTTCGGTGAATTCCATTCTGATTCCTTACACGGTCATGGTTTCCCGGCGGTTGCGTTCGATGAGCCGCTGCGCCACTTTGCGGGACTCCTCGTCCGCGGCGAAGATGTCGTCGATACCGGGTTGCTGTTGGTTCTGATGTTGTTGCATGCACTCGCCGATCAGTTCGGGGATGTCCAGGAACGTGATTGCCCCTGAAAGAAAAGCGTCCACGGCGATTTCGTTGGCCGCGTTGAGCGCGGCGGGGAGCGTGCCTCCCTGTTCCAGTGCTTCACGAGCCAGGGAGAGGCAGCGGAACGTCTCGAGGTCGGGTTCCCGGAACGTCAGGTCACGGGGCATGGTGAAATCCAGCCGGGGGAAAGATGACGCGAACCGCTCCGGCCACGTCAGCGCGTAAAGGATGGGCAGTTTCATGTCCGGTACTCCGAGCTGCGCCTTGATCGATCCGTCCACGAATTCCACCATGGAATGGATGATGGATTGGGGATGCACCACCACGTCGATGCCTCCGGGCGGAATATCGAACAGCCAGTGCGCCTCGATGATTTCCAGACCCTTGTTCATCAGGGTCGCGGAATCGATGGTGATCTTGTCGCCCATGCTCCAGTTGGGATGGTTGAGAGCGTCCTTGATCGTCACGTGCGCGAGTTCCTCCCGCGATTTGCCCATGAACGGCCCGCCGGAGGCTGTCAGGATGAGCCGCCGCACGGCCTGCTGCGGTTCGCCCGTCAGGCATTGGAGGATGGCGCTGTGCTCGCTGTCCACCGGCATCAGGCGTACCCCGTGTTCCCGCGCGAGGCGTGTTACGATTTCCCCCGCCACCACCAGGATTTCCTTGTTGGCCAGGGCAATGTTCTTGCCCGACCGGATGGCGGTGATGGTGGGTTGCAGCCCGGCAAAACCCACGAAAGCGCTGATGACGACGTCCACCTCATCGTCCGCGACCGCTTCTTCCAGGGCACTCTGTCCTGCAAGGAGTTTCGTCCCCGCCGGGATGGAGGCGCGAATCTGATTGGCCGCGTTCTCGTCGATGAGGACGGCCACGGCGGGATGGAACTCCTCGATTTGCCGGAGGAGCAGCCGGGCGTTGGAATACGCGGCAAGCGACCATACCCTGAATTTTCCGGGGTACTGTTTCAGTACTTCGAGACTGTTCCGACCGATGGACCCGGTGGAACCCAGTATGGCGATGTTCTTCATGGTTCCTGGCTGTTCCAGTATTAAAATTCAAGTTACATAAAAGGGTAGGTGGAATCAATAACAAAACCACCCCTCCCTTGTTGTGCGCTTGATTCGGCGGAGAGAACCGGTGTATGTATGACGGTGCAACGAAACCGGCCGCCGGTTGCCTGATACAACATCGGAAAACGGGAAATGATTCGTCGTACGGTGAAATCCCTTTTTTGCCTGCGGCTCCTTGTCTATATTCAGGTTGATATGCAAGGGAAAACCAGCGTGAATTCGTCTTCGTATAGATTGAAACATTTCGTTCTGACGGCCGGACTTTTTGCTGTTCTGTTGACGGGATGGCCGCGCGACGTGCTGCGCGCCCAGCCGGAGCAGGAACAGAACATGTATCGCCTGGCCCAGGCGTACGAGCGCTCGGCACAGTACAAGCTTGCCTTCCAGTATTTCCGGGAGCTGGTTCAGATTCGTCCGGGACAGCCGGTGTACTTCGACGGGCTCGTTCGCGTTCTCACCCAGCTCAAGCAGTACGACACGCTCATCGTTCTTTTGAATGACCGCATCAAGCGGTTCCCCAACCAGCTTCAACTCCGGGCCACGCTGGGTTCGACGTATGCCCGGGCGGGGCGCGAGGAGGAAGCGGTGCGGGCGTGGGACGAGATGGTGACGGCTTTTCCCGACAACGCGGCCGTGTACCGCATCGTGGCCCGGAACGCCCTGGACAACCGGATGTTCGACGAGGCGGAACGTTACCTTAAGAAAGGCAGGGACGTATCGGGCAACGTCGTCATGTTCGGCCTGGAGCTGGCGCGTGTCTATGCCATGCAGCTCCGGTTTCGCGACGCGATGAACGAGTTCGTTCGCGTCGTTCTCGCGTCTCCCAACATGCTGGGTGAGGTGGAACGCCAGGTTGCCCAGTTCACCGGCCTGCCCGAGGCGCTCGACGTCGCCCGCGAGGTTGCCTTCGAAGCGGCGGACGATAATTCCGACAACCTGTACTTGCAGTATTTCGCCGCCTGGATTTCCATGGAAGGCAAGGACTACCGGGGCGCGTTCAACGTGTACAGGAACATCGACCGGCTCCGCGGCAGCCAGGGGCTCGAAGTCATGAACTTCGCGCAGCGGGCTTTCCGCGAGCAGGAATACGACGTGGCGCGCGAAGCCTTTCGTTACGTACTCGACGAGTATCCCAACACCATGCAGGCGCAGGAAGC
>JAADGX010000089.1 GCA_013152135.1 Chlorobiota bacterium | reverse complement strand
CCTCGGAAATGTCGCCGTGGCTGTACTCGAAGGTGAACGGAATATTGTCCGGGTGCTTCTCGTGAATCACGGGAGCGCCTTCCTTGAGTGATTCCGCGGGGTCGAACACCGCTGGCAGGTCCTCGTACTCCACCTTGATCAACCGCAGGGCTTCTTCCGCTATTTCCTCCGTCTCGGCCGCCACGGCCGCGATCTCGTCGCGGATGCAGCGCACCTTGTCGCCCTTCAACGGCGGATTGTCCCTGCCGATACCCAACGGAACGCCTGGGGTGTCAGCGGCGGTGATGACCGCGTGGACGCCGGGAAGAGCCTTGGCCCCGCTCACGTCGATATTGACGATACGGGCATGCACGCGATCCGCACGAAGAATCTTGCCGTACAACATGCCCGGCAGTTCGATGTCCTGGAGATACCGCGCTTCGCCGGACACCTTGGGAGGAGCATCGAGCTTGGGAACCCGTTTCCCGATAATCGTTTCCTTGGCGATGACAGTCATGATATTTCCTCGCTGCTGGTTTCGTGCAAGGCGGAAGCGATGGTGTCGATGATCTTCCGGTAGCCCGTGCACCGGCACAGGTTGCCTTCGATGCCCCGCCGGACTTCCTCGACCGTCATGCTGGAGCGCCGGTTGAGCAGGGCGGTTCCTTGCATGACCATGCCCGGCGTGCAGAAGCCGCACTGCACCGCGCCGTGCTGGACGAAAGCTTTCTGCAAAGGATTCAGACCCTCGTCCGTTCGCAGGCCCTCGATCGTGGTCACTTCCCTGCCGTCGCAATCGACGGCGAACATGAGGCAAGAATTCACCGAAACACCGTCTACGATGATGGTGCAGGCTCCGCATTCCCCCTCGCCGCAACCGAGCTTGGTCCCGGTAAGATGAAACACGTCGCGCAGCATGTCGATGGCGCTGAGGTGCACCGGTACAGCAGCCTGAACGGGCTTGCCGTTCAACGTAAACCGAATGCTATGAAGTACTGACATCGTTGAGTATCCTCGTGGTAAGTGTTCGTACAAGCTCCCTGCGGTACCAGGCGCTGGCCCGCACGTCGGAGATGGGCGAGATGTCTTCCTGCGTTGCCTCGCTCGCCTGCCGGATGGTTTCAGCAGTGAGCGGACGGCCTTCAACCGCCGCCTCCGTCGTTCTTCCCCGGACAGGTACCGGCGCCACGGCCCCGAAAGCCATTCGTACCCGGCGCAAGGTTCCATTCTCCTTCACCCCTGCGACGCCGATCGACACAACCGAGATATCCAGGGCAGGGCGGGTACCGAATTTTACGAAGCGGGCAATAAACCCTTCACCCGGAACCGGAAAGCGTACAGCGGTCAGTATCTCGCCGGGCTGGCGCTTCGTCCTGCCGGGACCGACGAAAAACTCCTCCAGCGGCATGGACCGCGTTTCCACCGCTTCTCCGTTCCACGAAGCCAACTCCACCACAGCGTCGAGAAGAAGCAGGGGAATGATCATATCCCCGGCAGGAGAGGCGTTGCAGATGTTGCCTCCGATCGTAGCGCTGTTTCGGACCTGGTCGGAAGCAAAGTGGTCCGCCGTCTCGGGCAAAACAGGAGCTGCCTCGCGGAGAAGGACGTCGTTCAGGACGTCGGTGACCGTGGTCAGGGCTCCCAGGCGGATATTGCCGTTCTCCCGGCTCACGCCACGAAGTCCGGGAACGCGTTTCAGGTTGATGAGGGTGGGCGAGAACGACCTCGCGCCCGTGCGCGTTTGCGGCATGAGGTCGGTGCCGCCAGCCAGCAACGTCGCATCGCCCTCGGCCGCGGCCCGGACAGCTTCTTCGAGGCTGACCGGGACCAGGTATCGCTTGATATCATGCATGGTATTTCCGTTTTAAAACAAAATTGGTTCTTCGTACCGGCCGTATACATCGACCAGGCATTTCGTGATTTCTCCGGTGGTCGCGTACGCCTTTACCGCCTCCATGATGGCGGGCATGACGTTGCGCCCCGATTCCGCGTCGCGTCGAAGCTGATCCAGCGCCTGCTTCACGCGCGCGTTGTCCCGTTCCGACTTGATCTTTCGCAGCTTCGCGATCTGTGCATCGCACTCAGCCTGCATGAACGGATGGAATTCGATGGGCGGTTCCTCTTCCTCCTCTCGGTAGCAGTTCACCCCAACCTTTTTCCGCTCCCCGCGTTCCAGCTTCCTGTAGTTCTCGTAAGCCTGCCGCGATACGGCGTTTTGCACGTGTCCTTCCGCCACCGCACGAACGATGCCACCCCGGCGATCGACCTCTTCCATGACCTCGCGGATTTTCCTCTCCATCTGGTTGGTGAGGGTTTCGACGTAGTAGGAGCCGCCGAGCGGATCGACCGTGTCGCACAATCCCATTTCTTCCATGAGAATCTGCATCGTTCGCAGGGAAATCCGTGCCGCTTTTTCCGAGGGAATCGTGTACGCCTCGTCGTACGAGCAGAGAGCCATCGTCTGCGTGCCGGACAGCGCGCTTATGAGTGCGTAGTAGGCGCCGCGTACGATGTTGTTCTCCGGTTGCTCGATGGTCAGCCCTCCGCCTCCTCCGCCCGCGATCATGCGCAGCCACATGGAGCGGGGATTCTTCGCGCCGTACTTGTTCCGGATGATTTTCGCCCAGAGCCTGCGGCCTGCCCGGAATTTCGCCACCTGTTCGAAGAGGTTTCCATGGATATCGAAATTGAACGACAGGCGCGACGCGAAATCGTCAATGTCCAGACCGCGTTCCAGCACGTGGTCGATGTAAGCCTGTGCGATACAAAAGGCGTAGCCCATTTCCTGCACCGGGTTGGCGCCGGACTCGCGGATGTGATAGCCGCACACGCTTACCGGGCTGTACAGCGGCGCGTTATGTGCACAGTACTCGATCGTGTCGCCGATCAACTTGATGGACGGCTCCACGGGAAAAATCCACGTGCCCCGCCCGATGAATTCCTTGAGGATATCGTTCTGCGCCGTTCCGCGCAGCTTTCGGATGTCGTAGCCACGCTTTTCCGCCATGGCGAAATACATGGCGATCAAAACAGCCGCCGCTCCGTTGATGGTCAGGGAAACGGTGATTTTCTCCAGGTCAATCCCTTCGAAGGCCGTCTCGAAATCCGCCAGCGTGTCCACGGCCATTCCCACCCTGCCCACTTCTCCCGCCGCCATCTCGTCGTCGGAATCGAGCCCGGTTTGCGTAGGCAGATCGAATGCCACGTTGAGGCCGGTCTGGCCGTTCCGGATCAGGTAGTGGAAGCGCTTGTTCGTTTCCTCCGGTGTGGCGAAACCCGCGTATTGCCGCATTGTCCACGGGCGCTTGCGGTACATGAGAGGATGGATGCCGCGGGTAAACGGAAACTGCCCCGATACGCCGATCCCTTCGGTTCCCCCGCTTTCCACGACGTCGTCTTCCGTGTACAGGGGCTTGATTTCGATACCGGATTCGTTGATGACCGGCGGCACTGACGATTCGTTGCTCATGCCCATGATTTCTTCTGGTTGATGAATTCGACAATCGATTGGAGCGAGTTCTTGATGGTAAACACCGCGTCCACACCCAGCTTCTTGAGCTCCTCCTGGTCGCGGGCGGGGATATTCCCTCCAACCAGCCACAACTTGTCTTCGAGCTGGTAC
Source organism: Chlorobiota bacterium (assembly GCA_013152135.1). Classification (GTDB taxonomy): domain Bacteria; phylum Bacteroidota; class Ignavibacteria; order SZUA-365; family JAADGX01; genus JAADGX01. The sequence goes on along the minus strand of JAADGX010000089.1, from coordinate 972 downwards.
TGCTTGCGCAGGTCGCGGAACTGCCGGCACAGGGGAAGATGGGAACCGGAGAGAATGGACAGGCCGATGACGTCCACGTCCTCGTCCCGTGCGGCAACGGCGATTTCCTTGGGAGATTTCCGCAGCCCGGTGTAGATCACCTCGCAGCCGTTTTCCATGAGAAACCGCGTCACGATCTTGGCGCCCACGTCGTGGCCGTCCAATCCCGGCTTGGCGATCAGAACCCGCAATGGTCGTTTCGTCATGTCTCCTTCTCCTTGCCCAGAATAATGACCGACGCGACCGCTCCCGGACCCCCGATGTTGTGCGTGAGCCCGATGCGCGCTCCCGGCACCTGGCGTTCGCCCGCCGTTCCCCGCAAGTGCTCCACGATCTCGCACACCATGCGCACACCTGTGGCGCCCACGGGATGGCCGCAGGACAACAGTCCACCGCTGACGTTGACGGGGATATCACCGTCCCGCCGCGTGATCCCTGTACGGATCAGTTCCTTCGCTTCTCCCTCTTTGCAGAAGCCCAGGTCCTCGTACGTGAGAAGCTCAACGATGGAGAAGCAGTCGTGGACCTCGGCCAGGTCAATCTGCTCGCGTGGATTTGTGATGCCCGCCTCGCGATACGCCTTCTCCGCCGCCACGCGCGTGGCGCGGAACGACGTCAGGTCGTAGGAACTATCGAAGTACGGGAGATCCCAGCCGGACGAAACCGCCATGCCCATGCCTTTCAAATAAACGGGAACACCGGAGTACTTTTCCGCATCCTCGGCCCGAACCAGGATGACCGCCGCCGCCCCGTCCGTGGTGGGACAGGAATCCATGACGGTGAGCGGATCCGCTACCATGGGCGAGCGCAAGACCTGCTCCTCGGTCAGGGCCTTGCGGAAGTGGGCCTTGGGATTCATGGTCGCGTTCTCATGATTCTTGACCGATACACGCGCAAGGTCTTCCCGCGTCACACCGTACCGCTCGAACTGCC
>JAADGX010000308.1 GCA_013152135.1 Chlorobiota bacterium | reverse complement strand
GTACGTTCCGGGAGCCAGGTCGCGCACGTCGAGGTTCACCTTGCGGAAGCCGGGGGCGTACGCGAGAGGGCCGGATGCAAGCGCTCGCCGTCCCATGGTATCGTAGAGCGAAACCGTCAGGATTTGGCGCTCCAATGTCGTGATTCCCAGCGTCACGCGGTTCGCGGCAGGATTCGGATAGACTACAATATCGAAGCTCGAAGAAGCCGCCACGGTATTGACGGTGGACGCGACCGGGTTTCCTTCGACGGCCCCGATCGAACGAGGCCGGTTGAAAGCTCTACTCAGAAAATCCAGGCGCGGCGCGATGACGTCGTATCCTTTGCCAATCGCCGGTGAATTCCCGCGCAGCGAAAAATCGCCGCTCTGCGGATCCACGAGGAGAGGATCTTCTCCCAGCAGGCGGTTGGAATCGACGACCGGGACGTTGGGCCCGTTCCACGAGGGATTTTCGAAATTGTACCACAGGTTGTTGGAAAACGTGAACGTTCCGGGTGCGGTATTGGACCCGACATTCACGGTAGGGCCCGCCGCGCGGTTGCCCAGGTACACGATGTTGTTGCGGAAGGTGTTGTCGCCGCAGGGCAGGAAACCCTCCCGCGTGGTCTCCTGGAGAATGCGGATCGCCCATTTCTCCGGCAGGTAAATCGTGTTGTTGACGACTTCGCACTGCACCGCCCCGACGTAAGCGATTGGCGCGATCGAACCGGTGAAGACGTTCGCGTAAACGTAGATCTCTTTCGCCTCGTAGTTCACCCCGGCAGGACGGTAGTACGGCTGCCCCGTCGAGCCGCCGATGTTGACGCTCCGCTGACCGCCGTCGGAAAACCGGTTCCGGTGGATGAGGATGTTCCTCGACCCGCCCTTCGCCTGGATGCAGTTGGAGCCCGCGTTCGAGAACACGTTGCCGACGAAGACGCCGTCGTGGCACCCGACCATGTCCACCAGGCTTCCTCCACGGGCCCCGTTGGTGAACGTGCAGTTGCGCACAACGAAATTGTCCAAGCCCGATAATTTCAATTCGTCGTTGTTTCCCGAGGCGTTCATTCCCAGCCAATGGCAATCCTCGATCACGACGTGATGAGCAGGCGTCGAATAATCGCCGCCGTCGTCGATATTGACGCCATTGCCGGTCTGTCCCTGGAAAGATACTCCCCGTATTCGCAAGTAGGCCGGATCGACAAAGTGCCAGGCGGTGCTTCCGCCCCGGACAAGGACGTCTTCGCCGGGGGCAGCCATGATGGTGATCCATTGCGACTCGGTACCTTGCAGGTTCACGATCATTTCATTGCCCGCGTACACTCCTCCACGGATCAGTATCGTGTCTCCCGGCAGGGCATCGGCGGCGGCGGCGCGGATTGTCGCGTAGGGCCGGTTCGTTCCGACTTCGAGAATACGAGCAACCGCGTCACCGCTTGGAAAGAGAAAAAAGACCAGAGCGAGAATTACCAGCGGGAACGGGAGCGCTTTTCGGTCGATCATTGTGTGAATCGAGTGCCTTCTATACGAGTTTTTCATTTTACCAGCCTGATTATTGGAAAAAATATGCACCGGAGATCGTGGAGCTCTCGCAATATCGGGAAAAAATGTTTTTTCAGGGAGTGACGTTTGGACTTGAATTTTTACCTATAATTACTATGTTAGTGGCTAGACTCCTGCACATGTCTGCCAGTATACATGAAATCCGTCTGCCGATTATCATACATGATTCAATTATAAGTGGAGGTGTTCTCATGAGTAGAACAATTACGCGCAGCTTGATTCTCTTCCTGCTCGCAACGGGCATGGTGATGGCGCAACAGCATCGCCTGTACCTGAAAGTCGAGCCGGCCGGGGATCGGAACCACGTTCTTGTCGTGAAGCCGGGGCAAAAGATTCATTTCTCGGCCAAGGCGTTCGAGGTCGTAAGCGCCGGTCAGGTAAGAGAGGTTCCTATCGATAAGATCTCCTGGTCCATCGCACCGCCGGAGTTCGGCACGTTTACGGCCAAAGGGGATCTGACCGTTTCCGGGAAAGCGCCGAGAGGCACTGTTCTCGCCAAAGCCATCGTGGGGCGAAACACGCTTCATTTCAGTATGACGGTCGTGCTCGATCCCGCCGGTGGAGGAGGACACTTCGAGTATACGATTTCCGGGACGGTCATGGACGAAGCGGGCAATCCGATCGAGGGAGCGGAGTTGTTCGCCCAGAATCCACGATCTCCGCTCACCGTGGGATTCCAGGGCAAATCCGGCACGGACGGCAAGTACACGATCAAGTTGCCCGCCGGAGTATTCATCGTGAGGGCTCACGCGCGCGGGTACATGCCGGAGTACTATGACAACGTCCAGCGTGCGGACAAGGCAACCGAAATCAAGACTGATCCGAATAAAAAAGACATCACGGGAATCGATTTCAAGCTGGGTAAAGGCGGCTCCATCACGGGAAAAGTCCTGGCCAGCGCGGACGGCTCGCCCATCAAGCGCGCCATGGTCGTCGCCATGATACCGTCGAATACGCCCAAGCATCCCGGGGCCTATTTCCGGGTCAGTACCGATTCCAACGGCGAATACACCATTGACGGAATGCCCGCCGGGAAATACATCGTTCAAGCATCAGCGTTCCGCTTCTTTCCCCAGTACTATGACCACGTAAAAGATGCCGCCAGCGCCACGAAGGTTGAAGTGGTCGAAGGAAAGACGAAGGACAACATCAATTTCGATCTCGACAAGAAAATCATCCCGCCACACAACCCCTACAAGATTTCCGGATTCGTCAAGGATGCGGCGGGCGCCGGTATCGCCGATGCAACTATCATCGTGGAAATGAAAGTCAGTAGTCATCCCGGCGCGAGGAATTTCTACGGACGGACGAACAAGAACGGCAGTTACAGCATCGCTTTGCCCGAAGGCACGTTCCTTGTTCGGGCTTCCGCGCGCGGTTTCCTGATGCGCTACTTCGACAACGCCCGCGACCGCAGCCAAGCTACGCCGGTAACATTGAACGCCCAGAACACGGAAAAGAACGACGTGGACTTTGTTCTTCCCGTCGGCGGCAAGATCACGGGAACGGTCACGAAAGCGGCTGACGGTTCACCGGTGAAACGAGCCTTTGTCTTCGTCATGCCGGGGCTGAACATGCCACCGTACGGCAAAGCCAACTTCGCCGCCAAAACCGATTCGCTCGGACAGTACACTATCAGCGGATTGGAAACGGGCGAGTACGTGGTCGGCGTGAAGGCGGACGGTTTCGAACCGCAGTTCTTCGACGGCGCCGCCACACCGGACAAGGCCACCAAGGTCAAGGTGACCGCCGGACAGACGACGCCCGGGATCGATTTCAAACTGAACGCGCTGGCCGGGATTTCCGGGACGGTGACCGATGCCGCGAGCGGCAAGGGAATCTCCCGCGCGGAAATCCTGATTGAAGCCGCAAACGGGAACTTCAAGCGCCGAGCGTGGACAGGTCGCGATGGCAAATACCACGCTCCCTTGCCCGCGGGCACGTACATCGTCCGGGCCGTTGCGCCGCATTACGCACCCGAGTGGTACAAGGAAAAAGACGATCCGACCAAGGCCGACCAGGTGGTCGTGGCAACGGGAGCCAGCGTGAACGACATCGACTTTACTCTTGACCGCTGGGGCGGAGTTATCAGCGGCAAGGTTGCCGACGAAGCGGGCAACCCCATTGCCAAGGCATGGGTCAGGGTCTGGGGACACGGTCCAGTCATTACTCCAAGGATTCCGTTCTTCGGCAAGGCCGAAACGAACCAGAACGGCGAATACGAAATCATCGGTCTTCCACCCGGAAAGTACTACGTCTCCGCTTCGGCCAAGGGATTCATGATGGAGTTCTACGATGACCAGCCGGATATCCGGAACGCCGACAAGGTCGAGGTCAAGAACAACCAGACGACTTCCGGCATTGATTTCACTCTTGCCAAGGGAGGCAGCATCTCCGGACGGGTTATCGACGAAAAGACCGGCCAGCCGATCAGACACGCGCTCGTCGGTGTCCGCGGGAAAGGCGTCGGTAAATCCCTGGGAGCACGCACGGACGCGGATGGCAAGTACACGATCGTGGGCCTGGCCACGGGGGAATACCTCGTGTATGCCGCGGCCTACAAGTACCGGGGCGAATTCTACGACGATGCCCAGACGCCGTGGCACGCCAAGCCGGTGAAAGTCACTGCTCCCGGTGAGACCAAGGGCATCGACTTCGCTCTCCAACCCGTTCATGGTAAACGGCATAAATTGACCGGCACCGTGGTGGACGCCTCGTCCGGGATGCCGGTTTCGACCACTGTCGTGGAAGCCATCGACCCGGCTACCGGCCGGTATTCCTTCACTACCACGAACGAATACGGGCGCTACGAGATGGGAACCGATTACGAGCCCGTTATCCGCGCTTCCGCCATCGGTTACGTCGGCCAGTACGCCGGAAACACACTGAACTGGGAGGAAGGCAGAAAATCAGCCGCGGGTGAAGTGCGCTTTGTCCTGGAACCGCAGGCGGAGACCGGCTTGGCCGTGTTGACCGGAACGGTTCGCGACGAAGCCACCGGTGACCCCGTTTCCAACGCGTTCGTGTACGGAAAGGACGAAAT